>CAZMZA010000010.1:0-13716 GCA_964570635.1 uncultured Dehalococcoidales bacterium | reverse complement strand
TCTCTGAGGGTTTAACGCCGGCACCGTCCATCTTCTCCTTAACGGCAGGCGCATTTTGGTAGGCATACTGCACTATATCCCTCAGACTCTCGTTTATATAACGTTCTCTTTCCTTAACCGGCATCGTCTCTTTAGCGGCGTCATAATAAGGTTCGCTTTCTTTCATCAGACCCCTCCTGTCCGCTTGACGTTTCGAGTGGGGTACGAGCCATGTCTATTGGTCACGACTCAAAGGACGAGATACTCAAGATATTTACCCCAAGAAGACTAAGGAAACACTTACGGAAGGAACTAGTTCGTCGCCTCGGGCTGACATCGTAGAGAGTGGAACTTTTGATGCCAGCTTCTCATCCTAACCATCTCTTTCTTCGTTTGTAGTGTTTTACTTCCCGGTAGCTCTTCTTCTCACCTACCTGGCTCAGTCCCAGGTAGAATTCTCTCACGTCTTCGTTTTCTATTAGCTTTTCGGCCGGCCCGTCAAGAACTACTTTACCGTTCTCCATCACATAGCCGTACTCGGCGATAGAGAGAGCGACCATGGCGTTCTGTTCCACAAGTAGTATGGAGGTCCCCTCCTGGGCGTTGAACTGTCGCACGATGTCAAAAATCTCCTGCACGACGAGAGGGGCAAGCCCGAGAGAGGGCTCATCCAGTAGCATAAGCTTGGGGTGGGACATAATGGCTCGCCCCAGTACCAGCATCTGCTGTTCTCCTCCGGAGAGATAGCCGCTGGTTCGATTGCGGAGGTCTTCCAACTTGGGGAAATACCTGTAGACCGTGTCCAGGTCCTTTCTGGTGTTGCCACCGTTATGCTGGAGGTAAGCTCCTATCCTCAGATTCTCCTCGGTGGTGAGGTGCTGGAACAGTCTCCTCCCTTCCATTACCTGGACGATACCCATTTTGACTATGTCCTCCGGGTCTATCCGGTCTATCCGCTGGCCTTCAAATTCAATAGTGCCATCGGTCACCTCGCCCTCCTCGGTGTGGAGCAGGCCTGATATTGCCTTAAGCGTGGTGGTCTTACCGGCACCGTTGGCTCCCAGAAGGGCCACAATCTTTCCCTCAGCCACCTCTAGTGAGACACCCTTCAGTACCAGGATGACGTTGAGATACATGACCTCGACGTTGCTCAATACCAGCATATCTTCTGACTCCCTTGAGGAGAGCCCCGGGTGGGGCTCTCCTCATAAGCTACCTTAGGGTGTGTACCATCCCGGACCAGCCTGTGTGGTCATGTAAGTGCTGGTGCGGCACTCGGGTAGCAGGGTGGGGACGTTAATGTATTCACCGGTGGGAACGATGTCCCCTAGCTCCGTATCCCAGACGGCAGGCCTAAAGCTCTGGATGGCAATGCGGTCTCCTTCATAGTCGGCATAGCCACTCGCGCCACTGAAGCCCTTGGTGTCAACTACAAGGCCCTTGAGCCCGTTCTCCGCCAGGGTCTCACCACTCAGGTTCTCCCAGCCGACAGCCTCGAGTGCCCGCTCTATGGCGGCGACCATTATCATTGCGTTGTGCCAGCCTTCGCGATAATCAGTGCCACCCTTCAGAGGATCCAAGACGGCTCCGTACTTGTTTCTCATGAAATCGTTGCACTCTTTGACGCCCGGGAACTCCTCTTCATAGGCTGAAGCATACCCTCTTGCGCCATATGTATAGGGGCCTAGGTCTAGGGCAGCTTGCATGTTTGAAACATAGTAGGAAGTATAGCCGAAGTAGGGCACTATCTTGCCCTCGGTTGTGGCTGCCTCTTCAACAGTTCCCAGGACTCCGAGCTCGCCCATCTGCTTGAGGACGGTCCCGGTGCCGGCGCCCAGGGTCTCGCAAAAGATAACATCGGCACCGGCATCAACCAGCCTCTGAATGTTGGTGCTGTAGTCCAGAGTGCCTAGAGCGACCACTTCCGGCTGCACTAAGTTTACATCGTAAGTGTCACAGTACTTATACATGGCAGCTACGCCACCCAGGGCGAAGGGGTTATCGTGAGCCAGAATACCCAGCGTCCAGTTTCCCCACGCATCGCGGTCCCACAGCTCAGTGTCAAACCAGTGCAGGCAGGCGAGGTCATAATCAACGGCTACCCCGCCGTGACACCACATGTAGTCGGTGGGCGGGTCATACAGGCTGAGGGTGGCTGACTGGTTAATTCCGGGTATCTTGTCCTCATTAAGCAGAGCCTGAACAGCCAGGGCTACCGGTGTCACCATGCACGACACAGTGAGGGCACCCTGTGCCTTGAACCTTTTATAGGCGGCAGTGGCTAAAGCAGCATCTGCTTTGGTATCGGCCCACAATGGCTGTATTGGCACCCCATCAATGCCTCCCCTCTCGTTTGTCATCTCTATATAATCAGTCCATCCCGCCACAAGGGGAGCACCTACGGCGGCGTAAGGTCCGGTTAGGTCACCGAGGTAAGCAATCTTTACTGTCGATGGCTTCTCTGCTGTGGGTGGTGCTTCCCCGGCGCATGCTCCTATGAGAGGCAGGGTTACCAGCAATAGCGCCAGCAGGCCTATCAATCCCACCTTGACCTTGTTCTTTTTTACCATGTTTTCCTCCTTGTATTGCATTAGACCCGACCAATACGGTCTGTTATATTGCATTACATATAGGCACCTCCTTTCCTTTAGGGATAAAATCCCTTCACGGTTTGAAAGTGACCGAGTGGCTCAATTGTATCATTACCTGCCCGGCGAAGTCGACGAATTGACCAGGTCAGTAGGAAAAAGGCATAAGCCTGTAATACGACTTAAAGATTTCCCACCTGTGATTTATCCCCCGGGGTTCAAAGACTATGAACAGGGCAATAACCAGACCGGTGATGATTTGACTTAAAGAAGCAAAGATTTGAATGGCTATCCCCGGGAAGATGGCGCCTATTATGGGCGACAAATTAGCTGCCCCTTCCCATAGTAGCATGAGGAATGCGGTGCCGTAAACAGCGCCCATAGTGCTGCCCAAACCGCCAACAATTAGCATTCCTACCCACCATATAGAGTCCATTAGTGGGTAATGCTCCATATGTGCGTAGCCAAGGTAGTATGCCTTAAGCCAGCCGGCGAGGCCAGCGAAGGCACAGGCTATGAAGAACGCCAGCAGTTTATAGTAGGATAGGTTAATACCCAGGACCTCAGCCGCTAGGTCGTTGTCTCTAACGGCGACAAAAGCTCTGCCGACTCTGGTTCGAGCCAGGTTTTTGGCCAAGAAGATAGCCACCAGTACAAACACCATTATCAGGTAGAAGAACTCTATCTCGGTATTGATGACAAGATTTCCCAGCGTGGGTCGGGCAACGCTTAAACCGTAGACGCCGCCTGACGGGATGCCAAAGTGTTCTCCGTGGGATATGAACCAGAGAATCATGAACTGTGCGCCTAGAGTGGTCATGGCCAGGTAAAAGCCCTTGACCCTCAGTGCCGGTAGGCCAAAGATAAGCCCTATCAGACTAGCCACCAGAATGGAGCAGGGGAGAGTCGCCCATGCCGAGACTCCATAAGAGTGAGTCAGGATGGCGGCGGTATAAGCGCCTACGGCCACAAAGGCAGCGTGACCAATGGAAATCTGCCCGCAGTAGCCGATAAGGATATTAAGCCCCAGCACGGCGATAAGGGTAATGGCGATGCTGTTTATTATGTTTAGCCAGTATTCACCCGCATACAGGGGCAGCGTGAACAGTACGATTAGAAAGGCTATAAACGCCCCCCATTGAAACCGGGTGCGAATTATCGCCATATCCTGGTGATAGGTCATATTGAAAGTGCCGGCAGGTAGCATCTTATATCCTTTCTATCCTCCTCAAGCCGAAGAGACCATAGGGCCAGATGAGGAGAGACACAATGGCAATACCAAAAGCAAAGACCTCAGCGATGCCTCCCCCCACCAGGGGGTCTATAAAGCCGGCAGCTAACCCTTCGGCGACACCAATGATTAGCCCGGCAATAATCGCCCCGGGGACAGATTCTAGTCCCCCGACCAGCACTACGGCTACTGATTTCAGCCCGATGCCGGCCAAGTCAATGGTGACATTGGTCAGACTAGCTAGGATAATGCCGGCGACACCGGCAACTATGGCACAGATAACCCAGGATTGAGCAAAGACGGTCTTTACCCTGATTCCCGTGCCTCGAGCTAGCTGGTGGTCCTCAGACGTGGCTCGCATCGCCAGACCGGCCTTGGTGAAGCGGAAGAAGTAGGTGAAGAGAATCAACATAATCACCGCCACGACAAGGCCCCAGACATATTCCTGGCGGATGACGAGGCCTCCCAGATGTACTGGTGCTGACGGGAAGAGACGCGGTTCGTAAGTCTTAGCTATGGCTCCCCAGCCTAGCAATACCACACCTCTGAGGATAACCATAAGAGCAATGGTCATCATGATTACCCCCAGGATTGGCTGACCAATGAGGGGGCGAATGGCTACCCTCTCTACCACTAGGCCCAGGATGATGGCAGTAATTAAAGCTATAGCAAAGCATAACGCAACTGGCAGATGCCAGACAACACGGGCGGTCCAGGTAACATAGGCGCCTATCAGCAAAAATTCGCCTACGGCAAAGTTGAGAATGCGGGAGGATTTATAGACCAAGACAAAACCTAAGGCTACTACACCATAGATAAGCCCTACGGAAAGCCCCTGAGTAATATATCTTAGTAACTCTTCCATATCAGTTACCCGAATCCAGGGGATGTATTTTGACGGCGGTCTTAATGGTGCCTTTTCTGCCGTCCCGGTAGGTTATCGCCGCCTCGGCGGTGAATTCTGGCTTACCCTGATATATAGCCTCCACCAAATCATGGTACCGCTCCTCCAGGAACCCCCTCCGCAGCTTTCTGGTCCTGGTGAGCTCAGCTTCATCGGGGTCCAGCTCCTTGTGGAGGTTGGCAAACTTTTTTATCCTGGAGTACTCTGGCAGGTCCTTGTTCACTCTCTCTATATCCTTGCGGATTAGCTCAGATATTTCCGGTTTCTGCGATAGGTCGGCGAATGTCGTATAAACCACCTTGTGGGCTTCTGCCCACCGGGCACAGTTTTCGAAGTCAATGTTTATCAGGGCGGTTACATGGTCTCTATCATGTCCACCCAGGGTTATGGCGTCTTTGATATAGGGGCTGAACCTCAGCCGGGACTCAATATATTGAGGAGCGTACTTGTTCCCGCTGGCAAGCTCCTGCAGCTCGGCGACCCGGTCAAGGTAGACAATATGTCCGTCCTCAGCGATGTGTCCGGCATCCCCGGTATAGAACCATCCGTCCTTCAGCACTTCTGCCGTCTTCTCGGGCATTTTATAGTAGCCGCTGAAGACATTACCGCCTTTGACCAGGATTTCGCCGCTATCTAATACTCTCACCTCACAGCCGGGGATTATCGAGCCTACGGATTCGAAGCGTACGTCGTCAGCGCGGTGGTGGGTAACCGGTATCACTTCGGTTGACCCGTAGCTCTGCTTCAGCTTAACACCGATGGCATTGAAGAATATAAAGGTATCCGGGCTGGTCATGGCACCGGCGGTGATGGCTACCCTCGTCCGGATCAGGCCAAACTTATCACGGAGCGGTCTGAAGACGATTACGTTGGCGACTTGATAGATTGCTCTCCAGAAAAGATTGAGGGGTTCGTTTTCCATCTGTGAACGGGCCACTTTGTATCCGATGGGCAAAAAGAGGAAGTATAGCAACCTCTTAAGAAAGGTGGCATCTACCATCTTGGCCAGCACCATTGAAGCTATGGACTCCCAGAAACGGGCACCATACAGCACTATATCAGGCGCTATTTCTCTGGTATCCTCCTGTATTGTCTCTGGCTCCTCAGGGTAGAACATTGTGCTCCCTGACGTCAGAGCCCGAAGACTCCAGAGCGGTCCGGCAATCCAGGCGGGCGTTGGCGGTGCAAAGAGGCGGTCGGTATCATAGGAAGGTTCAATCCGGTTATAGGCTAGGACACCGTTTAAGATGCTCCGGTGGGTGAGAATGGCTCCTTTCGGCTCGGCGCTGGTGCCCGAAGTATAGACCAGAAAGGCTATGTCGTCAGGTTTAGCTTTGACTATATTCTCCTCGAACGCTTTAGGGTTTTGCCTTTCCGACTCTTTCCCCAGCTCAACAACCTCTGAGAAGCTCATTAAGATGGGCTCATCGTAGTTTCTCAGTCCTTTGGGGTCCCAGTAAATCAACTTTTTCAGCAGGGGGAGTTCGTCGGCGATTTCAAGTATCTTATCAACCTGCTCCTGGTCATCGGCTATGACGAACTTGGAATCCGAGTCTTCCGCGATGTATTTCAGTTCGGATGGTATGGAATCAGCATACATACCGGCTACCACTCCGCCGGCAGCCAGGATCGCCCACCGCCCCCAGTACCAGTGACGGTCACTATCTCCCACGATGCTGACCTTGTCTCCGGGTTCCAACCCCAGGCTCACCAGGCCCAGTGAGAAGTACTTTACAATTTCAAACTGCTGTTTCCAGGTATAGGGCTGCCAGATACCGTAGTCTTTTTGGACTACCGCTATTTTCTTATCGCCGTATTTCTTATACTGCTCTAAGAATATCTTTGGTATGGTATCGGCCACTTCCACTTACGGTATCTCCCGCTCAGAGAAGTCCTCAAGTTAGAACTGGCAATATTAGCACGTATATTAAATATGAATTGTCAGGGAATGTCAACACGCACCGCATTAGTGATTGTGCAGACTGCTTGGCACCTGCTTTGTCTTCCAGCTTGATTTAGCCTTTCCCGTTGACTATACTGCATCTGCTGGCGGGGGAGGGCTCGATTGAGAATGGGGTGACTCTTAGAGAGCATCATCTGGAGGTAAAGTCGTGGCAAAGGAAGTAGCGATTAACCAGGCAAGGGTATCTGTAGTCCAGGGGGATATCACCCGGCAGTCAACTGATGCCATAGTCAACGCAGCTAACTCGGGGCTGATGGGGGGAGGTGGTGTGGACGGGGCAATTCATCGGGCTGGGGGTCCCGCTATCCTGGAAGAGTGCCGGCAAATCGTGGCTAGGCAGGGCCGACTACCTACGGGTAAGGCGGTTATCACCACCGGGGGAAACCTGAAAGCAAAGCATGTGATTCATACCGTTGGTCCCATCTGGTACGGGGGCACCAGGGGTGAAGCCGAGTACTTGGCCAGTGCCTATCGGGAGAGCCTGAAGCTGGCCTCGGAAAACGGTTTGGCCAGCCTTTCCTTCCCCTCCATAAGTACGGGAGCCTATGGCTACCCGGTAGCCGAAGCGGCGAAGGTGGCGGTTAAGGCAGTGGCTTCGTTTCTCAGGGAACAGGTTACCTCGATTAAGGAAGTGGTGTTTGTGCTCTTTGACGCCGCCACCTATGAGGCTTACGCCGCTGCTGTGGCAGAGGTGCTCAGTCAGCCGTAAGGGCTGAGAAATATATTACAATATGTGCTCTATTTCAACATCGAAAAAGTTCTTCCATTGATCGGGAGTGGTGAATCAAGCTAAAACATCAAAAGGAATATCGCTGGTACAAGAATAATTCAATATGGACATCTTTTAGACGAAACTTTGATTGATCTTCTGAAGGCTCATTATTGTTATCTTGACCAGCAACCTTCAAATCGGTGATATTCGATGGCTGCGACGCTTACCAGTCTACCCGGTCCTCGATGATTTCTTAAGCCGCTTTGCCCATTGCTGGCGAAACTTATTCAACTTGGGTGAAATCACCATCTGACAGTAAGCTTGTTCGGGATTTCGAGGGAAATATTCCTGGTGGTAGTCTTCTGCAGGATAGAACTTATCCAGCGGTACAATCTGAGTGACAATCGGCTTCTTCCACAGATGAGCTTTATCAAGTTCTCCGACGAGTTCCTCGGCAACGGCTTTTTGCTCTTCGTTGTGGTAGAAAATAGCTGAACGGTACTGTGTGCCAACATCCGCGCCCTGCCTGTTCAGTGTTGTTGGGTCGTGGACAGAAAAGAAAATCTCGAGAATTTCCCGATACGAGATATTGGAAGGATTGAAGCTTACCTGGACTGCCTCAGCGTGGCCAGTATAACCGGCACAGACCCGCTGGTAGGTTGGATTGACGGTTGTGCCGCCTGTATAGCCAGAAACCACAGTTTCCACTCCATCAATTTCTCGGAACACTGCCTCAATACACCAGAAGCAACCACCGGCGAGGGTAGCCACTTCAAGCGAGACGTTCTGGTTCATAGTTTGCCCTCGGGTGTGAATCTCAGCGCAAGGCCATTCATACAGTAGCGTTTGCCAGTCGGTGGAGGCCCGTCATCGAAAACATGGCCGAGGTGGGAGCCACATCGGGCACAGAGCACTTCCGTCCGCAACATCCCGAGACTATGATCAGGCTGCTCAACTACGTTCAGTGGTGAGACTGGCTCATAGAAGCTGGGCCAGCCTGTTCCTGATTCGAACTTAGTAGCACTACGAAATAGATCGGTTCCGCAACGCACACACCGGAAAATACCGGGTTCATGGACATCATCAAACGGGCAAGTTCCCGGGGCTTCCGTTCCCTTCTTGGTAGTGACTTCATACTGCCTCTGGGCCAGCATCTTTTTCCATTCGGCATCCGACTTCTCTATTATCTCTACACTCACCACTGTATTCTGCTTTGCATCAAATATCTGCAAAGTGGTCATGCTTACAACCCTCTTGGTCCTCTAAACCTATTATAGCATCACGTGTCATAGTCAACGAAGAATTGATGACAGAACTGTGCAACTTGCTCACCAGTTTGGAGCCCCCTCTTGGGGACTTTTGTTCATAATTTCCCTCTTCTATCCCCCGAGGGAGGGGATGAAAGACGAGCTAGTTCTTGAAATTTTACCTTTTGCCTCTACTAGACACGGTTGGTGGTTAAGACTATAATCACAAGCAGTAGATTGGTAGGAGGTAGATTAGGGAATAACTGTGGGCTCTCAACCTGACCTCCGTGTGCTTTTGACCAGCGGTGAAATAGCCGCCGGGGTCAAGAAACTGGCTGACCAGATAAGACGGGATTATCACGATAAGCACCCCCTTTTGCTAGGTGTCCTTAAGGGCTCTTTTATCTTTCTGGCTGATCTCATTCGGCTCCTCGATTTCCCTCTGGAAATAGACTTTATCAGGGTGTCCAGCTATGGTGGCGGCACGGAAAGTTCGGGAAGGGTCAAAGTAGTTCAGGGTGTTCGTACTCCGATTAGAAGCAGGGATGTGCTGGTGATTGAGGATATAGTGGACACCGGTCTCACTACTTCTTTCCTGCTGGATTATCTGCGAAAGAAGAGGCCAGCCTCAGTAAAGGTGTGTGCCCTGACTGATAAACCTTCCCGGCGGCTGGTTCCGGTTACTATTGATTATCTTGGTTTTACTGTTCCCGATAAGTTTCTGGTGGGTTACGGTCTGGACTGGGATGAGAGGTTTCGCAATCTGACCGAGATATACGTTATGGAGGAGGGCTGATGTCAGCGAATTTAGCCCGCTTAATCTCGGTGGCTGGAGGAAAAGCCCCGGCTGACCTCGTTCTGGCTAATGCCAGGGTGGTGAACGTCTTTACCGGTGAGGTCGAGCCGGGCAATGTGGCTATTTGCGAGGACAGGATTGTTGGCGTGGGGGATTACGACCAGGGTAAAGAGGTGCTAGATTTGGGGGGCAGGTACCTTGCTCCCGGTCTTATCAATGGGCATACTCACCTGGAAAGCTCTATGCTTGATGTCGGTCAGTATGCCCGGGCGGTGGTACCACGAGGCACTTCGGCTGTGGTCACTGACCTCCACGAGATAGCCAATGTGTGTGGCTTGGATGGCATCAGGTATGTGCTGGACTTTGCCCGCCGTTTACCGCTGGAGCTCTTCCTAATGGCGCCTTCGTGTGTGCCGGCAACTCCTCTGGAGACCTCGGGGGCCAGCCTTGAGCCCCAGCATATCCGTCAGATTCTCCGCTGGCAGGGGTGTATCGGGCTGGGGGAAATGATGAATTTCCCCGGGGTACTGGCTGGTGAGGCCAGTGTTCTGAGTAAGATTAGCCTTGCCCTGGGGAAGGTCGTTGATGGTCATGCCCCCGGTGTTACCGGGAAGAACCTTACTGCCTACATCGCCGCCGGCATTTACTCTGACCACGAGTCGGTTTCGCTGGATGAGGCGAGGGAGAAGCTGAAGCAGGGCATGTTTGTCATGATTAGGGAGGGCTCTTCAGAGAAGAATCTTGATGCCCTCCTGCCCCTGGTGAACGATAAGACCTATCGACGTTGCTTGTTTGTGGTTGATGACCGCAGTTGTGGCGACCTGCTCCAGGATGGCGACGTTGACGCCGTGGTGCGCAAGGCGATTCGCCGTGGACTTGACCCGGTGCGGGCTATTCAGATGGCGACCATCAATAGTGCTGAGTATTTCAGGCTGGACGGATTGGGGGCAGTCGCCCCCGGCTACCTGGCTGATTTGGTTGTCATCGGCGATTTATCGAGCTTGCCGATAGATATGGTCTTCTACCGGGGTCGCCTTGTAGCCAGGGAGGGGAAACCTCTGTTCCCCTCGCATCGGCCGGCGGGTAAGAGGCTGACCGATACGGTGAATATCAAGCCGTTTGGTGTGGAGGCATTGAGGCTTAACGCTTCAGCACAGACCGGTCTGGTTATTGAGGTCGTCCCGGGTCAGATAATCACCAAGAAAAGGCTGGAGAAGGTTAAAGTTGTGGATGGGGCGGCTGTGCCTGATACTGACCGTGACATTCTCAAGCTGGTGGTGGTGGAGAGGCACCGGGCTACAGGTAATATTGGCCTGGGTCTGGTTAGCGGCTTCGGCTTGAAGCGAGGCGCTCTCGCCTCATCCATCGCCCACGATTCCCACAATATTGTGGCTGTCGGCACCAGTGATGAAGATATATTGGCTGCCATTAAGGAGATTGAGCGGCTGCAGGGTGGTCTGGTTGCGGCTGCCGGCGGCAAGATACTGGCCAGCCTGGCGCTACCTATTGCCGGGCTGCTGTCGGACGAACCGCTGGACGTAGTGGTGGATAAGCTGGGGAGGGTCGAGCAAGTAGCTGGTGATTTAGGCACGACACTGCCCTCGCCCTTTTCCACCCTTTCCTTTCTGGCTCTACCGGTAATCCCCGAGCTCAGACTCACCGACCTGGGTCTGGTGGACGTAAACGAGTTTAAGCTGGTTAGGTAGTGGTTGATTTGAGGGGAAGGATATGAAAGCGAGCCGTGGCTAGTGCTATATGAAATCATAACCAATAAGGTGCTGGTCATATCGGCTTGTGCCTGGGTTGTGGCGCAACTGCTGAAGGTGTTGGTCGGCCTGATACGGGAAAAGCAGGTGGATTTACGTTACTTTGTTAGCAGTGGCGGTATGCCCAGTTCACATTCAGCAGTGGTCAGTGCCCTGGCTACCGCAGTAGCTCTGACTCAGGGCCTGGGGTCGGCGGCTTTTGGTATTGCCGCTATTCTGGCCCTGGTGGTTATGTATGATGCTGCCGGTGTGCGGCAATCGGTGGACAAACAATCGGTAATCCTGAACCGCATAATGGAAGAGCTCAGGTTGAGGCGTCCCCGAGGCGAGGTGGAGCGCGACCTGCGAGAGCTCATCGGGCATACACCCTTTCAGGTCATCGTTGGTGCTGCACTGGGTGTTCTTATTGCCTGGCTCTGGCTGACCATAGGCGGTACGTAGATGGTACTCCCCGTTTGAGATACCTACTTCTTCCTGACCTCATACCTGATGATGGTTTTGGGGACTTTGGCGTCAGGGCGGGTTAGGTACTCTTCTTCGTGCATACCGGCTATCTCGTAGCCGCTGTCGGCAATGAACCGGTGCAGGCGCTCTATGGTGGGTTCCTCCTGGTCATAGGCACCCAGGTGGAGAATCTGGGCTACCGTCCCGTATTCCCAGGTCTCAAGCTTGACCTCGGTGCCGGCTACCTTCTGGGGCAGGGAAGCGGTATCCTCGGGGACGGGCAAACCGACAATGTGAGTCCATTCCTCCTTGGGCACAAGGTGGGCGTCAGGATAACGGGCACGCAGTCCACTGACCTTGAATGTGGGCAGCCCCTTCTTCTTCAGGTCGAACTTCAGAGTAAAGACCGAACCGTAGAGAGCCGGCATGAGTTCGGAGAAGACCTTGTCCGGGGTACCCTTACCGCTGACTACGGCCATCTTTTGCGGTGGCATTTCCAGGATTTGCGGGTCTGTCTTGGATGGTTTTCTGGGCGACATTGATTGCCTCCCGATTTCTGATTATTCAGCACAAGTATAGCACTCAGATAAGCACTGTCAATTGAAATGGGGGTAAAACTATTTATCCAGCTCTTTTACCCCTGTCTGGTCCTCTGCTCCTCTATCAGCTTCTCACCGTACTCTAGCAGCACTTTGGCCCGCTCCGGCGGCACCTTCTTCGCTTCCAGGTAGGCTTGCAGGGCTTCGAGGGGGGTTATTTCCTCGGCGGTCCACCCTCCCAGTCTTAGGCGCGTCTCCCGCTTTATGTCTCTGGCGATGGTGAAGTAATGGGCTTCCTTTAACGCATTTCTGACGTCGTTGTCCCTGAGCTGCCCTTCATGCTCTGCCGGCAGGCTGATGTTCAGTCGCACTATGCTGTCCTTGACCTGCTCCGGTTGGGCAGCGATGGCCTCGAGCACCGTTGCTGTCGGGTCAGCGTCCTGCGCGCCAACATCAACGTTAATGGTGAGAAAGCGGCGCGCACTTACCGGGTGGAAGTCAAAGGAGACCCGTCTCTTGCCCGTTTCCTTATCCGGCTCAATCTCTACCACGTAGAATCCCTTGTCGTCCTCTTCTTCACCGAAGTCCAGCCTCTCCAGACTGCCGGCATAAACTACCGGGGGAGTATCGTGCATGACCTGGTGCTTGTGAATGTGCCCCAGGGCGACATAGTCGAAGGCAGGGTGGGCGACGTTGCTCAGTAGCAGGGCATGCTCTTGCCCGATGGTCATCGACTTCTCTGAGCCTATGCTGGCGCCGGAGACCCAGACGTGGGCAGCCAGTATTGACGGTAGCGCCGGGTCAAGTTTCCGGGCGTTGGTAGCGATAATATTGGTCAACGACTGCTGCAATCTTTGATTAATCTGCTCAAAATCAAGGTCTCTGGCCTCTTCTTTACTTATTTGGGCGAGCATGGCACTGCGCCTCAGCCAGGGTAGGGAGACAATTTGGACAACGCTGCCGTTGGTCGGGATGCGGTGAATAGCGGGGCGGTTGGAGACGTGAACGTTTTTCACGGCTAGCGTGTCAAAGATTTCGGTACTGGTCGCCCGACCTATGGCATTGGGCAGGTCATGGTTACCGACAAGGAGGAAGACGGGGGTGCCGTTGTCTGACAGCCGTCTGATGCGCTTGGCAAATTCTCGCTGGTGAGTCTGGCTTGGCTCGCGGCTCCGGTAAGCATCGCCGCAGAACAGGACGAGGTCTACCTTGTTCTCCAGGGCGAAGTCTACCACTTGGTCGAGAGCGGAGAGGAAGTCGCTGAGGCGGGAAGATAGCCCGGTAGCTGGGTCAATACGCCCGTAGCTTTCCACACCGAGGTGCAGGTCGGCAAAGTGGAGGATTTTCATTTGGCTGTCCATAGCGGCTGGGTGGCAAATGCTTCACCACCCAGCTTGGTGGCTAGTACCGTTCTTAGCTCCTTGATGGGGATCCGTATCTGGTTCATGCTGTCCCGTTCCCGGACAGTGACCTGCTCATCTTCCAGCGACTGGAAGTCAACGGTTACACAGAAGGGGGTGCCAATCTCATCCTGGCGGCGGTAGCGG
>CAZMZA010000009.1:0-24692 GCA_964570635.1 uncultured Dehalococcoidales bacterium | reverse complement strand
GAAGACTATGAGTATGATTTCTGGTGTCGACATTCCTCCACTCAGCCAATTATAATAGTCGGTATCGCCGGTGGTTGGCAATAGTCGCCTTTAAGATGGTGCTGGCTTAGCCGGTTTGTGGTGTATAATGGAGTTAAATTTTGACCTGGACGGGATACGAAGGAGCCGCCATGAATCATGTCACAGAGCAGTTAAGAGCCTCGATGGAGAAATCCCCCTTCGGCCACCTGCTGGACCTCCGCTTGCTCGAACTTTCCGAGGGATACGCCAGGGTGGCAGTTACCCTCCGCCCTGAGCACACCAATTTCCTGGGTACGGTTAACGGGGGTCTGATTATGTCACTGGCCGACTATGCCTTTGCCTGTTCCTGCAATAGCTTTGGTAAGCCCAGGGTAGCCGTGCAGTTTAGCACGAATTTCATAGCCTCTCCGGCGGTGGAAGGCGACCTTGTGGCTGAAGCCAAGACTGTTTATGCCGGTGGGAGCATGGCTTTGACGGAGATAAGCGTCACCGATGCCAGCGGCAGGACCGTTGCCAAAGCTACCGGTACCGCCATGGCCAAGCCAGGTGCAGGCTCGGCAACTAAAGGCGCATAATGGTCTATATTGACAGATTATTGAATCAGGACTAGGATTAGTCCTCAAAAGATGCGAGGAGGTGAGAGATGGGACCGGATTGGGGATTCCCAGCCCTTACGGGTATATTTTGGCTGGCAGTATCTTTAGCTGTGGTATGGGCGATGGTGTGGAAGGGAATAGCCTTGTGGAGAGCTGGCGGCAATGGGCATCTTGCCTGGTTTATAGTCATGTTCATAATTAATACGGCGGGCATACTGGAGATAATATACATCTTTGCTTTCAGCCGGCGAAAAGCGTAATCAGTGCCAATGAACAGGACAAGGGGCTTTGTTAATCTCAATCGGTTTAAGTCGGGCAGGGCGATAAAGCGGTTTATAAAGAGCACCGAGAGGCAGGACATACCGAGGCGAGGGAGAAAGCGCCAGGGTAAGGGTTGACCCCGAGGTGCCTCTGCCGATGAAGGACTGCCCGGTGCAAGCTTGACACTCTGAAGTGGGCAATGCTAGACTTACTCGACCCCACAGTTAGCTGGAGAGTGGTTTAGTAGTGGCTAAGAAAGTCGGTATCCTGTATCACCCCATGATTGAGGCTGCCCGCACTCTGTCCCAGGAACTAGAACAGTTTTTGACCTCACGGGGCGTTTCCGTCTGGCTGTGCTCGGCCTGGGAGGGGGAAGAGGCGAAGGCTCAGGTGAATGGTACCGACCTGATACTTACCGTTGGCGGCGATGGCACGATTCTGCGAGCGGCCCAGGCGGCGCTTCTCAGCCAGACTCCTATTACCGGAATAAACCTGGGCAAGCTGGGTTTTATGACTGGACTCAGCGCTGATGAGGCTGTGTCCAGGTTGCCTGCCTTGCTGGCTGGGGAAGGGTGGATTGACGAGCGGGCGATGCTTGAGGCAGAGCTTTTGTCCTCAGAGGAGGGGGGAGAGCCAGCTCGCACGTTCTATGCCTTGAATGACGTGGTGTTGGCGCGGGGGGCGATAGCCCGTGTGGTCTATATCGAAGCCAGCGTCAATGGCGAGCTGTTGACCACCTATAAGGCTGACGGGGTGATTGTTGCCAGCGCTACCGGCAGTACCGGCTACTCGCTGGCGTCGGGTGGACCGATTCTTCATCCCCGGGCTGAGGAATTTCTGCTGTTGCCGATATTGCCTCACCTCAGTCTGGCCTACTCTCTGGTGCTGCCCTCGGCGGCGGTGGTCAAGCTCCGTGTCAGTACCGCTCATGAGGCGACACTCAGCATTGATGGTCACATAAACCTGCCGCTTAAGAGTGGGACGACTGTGACCGTGAAGCATAGTCCGACCAAAGCTCGGTTCTTGAGAATACATCCGGACAGCTTTTACGGTTCACTCGAACTAAAATTGAAGGGAAAGCAGTAAATTGGTTTTAGTGGAAAAAGCCAGGATACAAGATGTAGATGATATGCAACGTCTGATTAACTACTTTGCTGACAAGGACGAGATGCTACCCCGTCCGCTGAGTGAGTTATACGAAAACATCAGAGATTATTTCGTGGTGAGGCAGGGTGAACGAGTCGTTGCTTGTGCGGCACTGCATGTTGCCTGGTCAGACCTGGCTGAGATAAAGTCGGTGGCTGTGGCTGAGGGCAATCAGAAGCAGGGGCTTGGTACCCAGTTGGTGGCGGCCTGTCTTAAGGAGGCCAGGGAGCTTGGCATCGCTACCGTTTTTTGCCTGACCTACAAGCCGCCGTTTTTCGAGAAGTTCGGCTTCTGTAAGGTGGATAAGATGGAGCTGCCGCGGAAGGTGTGGACTGAGTGTTACCGTTGTCCTAAGTTCCCCAACTGTGACGAGGTAGCCCTTGTCTGCCAATTGGAGGCGGGGGAGCGGGATGCCTGAGGAGAGGACGCTATCCAGCGAGTTGGTCTACGAGGGGCGGGCAGTAAAGCTGCGGGTTGATACGGTGGAAACGGCCGGTGGCCGAAAAACCACGCGGGAGATTGTTGAGCATAGCGATTGCGTGGCTGTGGTTCCGGTTGATGCTGGCGGTAGTATTATCCTGGTGAACCAGTTTCGCAAGGCGGTGGAGAAGGAGCTGCTGGAGATACCGGCTGGTGGTATTGAGCCCGGTGAGGACCCGCTGACCGCAGTACAGCGTGAGCTTCGTGAGGAAATAGGCTATCTGCCCAGAAAAGTGGACAGACTGGGTGGCTTTTACTCTGCCCCCGGTTACTGTAGCGAGTACCTTTACCTTTATCTGGCTAGCGACCTTGTCCCCAGTCAACTGTTTGCTGAGGATACAGAGGGTATCAGAGTGGTGAGGGTGTCGGCTGGTGACATTCCCGGCCTTATTGTCTCAGGCAGGATTTGTGATGCCAAAACTATTGCCGGCCTGCTTGTCTTCTTGGGGTACGAAAAAACGCGCGGCTGACTAACCCAGCGTATCCGAAAGCCTTTTACCGCCGAGGAGATGCAGGTGGAGATGGGGCACTGCCTGTCCGCCTTCTTGACCGCAGTTCACTACCAGGCGGTAGCCACTTTGAGAAATGCCTTCCTTTTGTGCCAGCTGGTTGGCAACGCTCACCATACGCCCCATGATGGATACTTCTGGTTCGGGCAGGTCGGTGAGGGAAGGGATATGCTTCTTGGTGATGATAAGCACGTGCGTGGGTGCCTGAGGGCTGATGTCGCGGAAGGCGATGATTTCCTCATCCTGATAAATGGTTTTACTGGGCACCTTGCCGGCTACTATCTGACAGAAGATGCAATCCATTTTTCTTCGCGACTGACCTCCCTTTTTATTGCGGCGCACTTTGCCGGAGTTAATTACCGGAAGCGGTTAAGGAGCAGTTTCGATAATTCAGCTGGCTAACCGACCAGGGCTAGGACATCGTCTCTATTTACACGGTCACCGTTCTTGAAGTATGTGGCTTTAACCCGCCCGCTAACCGGGGTAGGTATGGCGTTATCCATTTTCATTGCTTCCAGAATAAGTATGGTATCACCGGCTTTGACCTCGTCGCCGGCACTTACCTCATAGCGTATTACCACGCCTGGCATTGGCGCTACGATAGCTACCTCTCCAGCTTTAACTTCTGGTGCTTCTAGTGGCTCCTCAAATTCGGCTGGCGGTGCCTCCTCTGCTTTGACTGGCGGTGCTTCTACCGGTTGGGTGGTGGCTTGAATTGAAATTGGGGCGCCATCAGCTGCCTCCACTCCCACCTGATAGACTTCATCGCCGATGTAGACATTAAATGTTCTGGTGCCCTTCCCCCTTTTTATTATCTGCGCCTCGGTCAGCTTACCCTCTCTTATCTTAGCAATGAGTTCGTCCTCGCGCTTTATCTCCTCCAATGTCTTGGGCCGCATCTCAGGCGGTGGAGCTTCCAGACCGTATTTCCACTTCAGAAAGCGCAGCCCGGTGGTGGGATAGAGGGCGTAGATGAGTACGTCACCAATGTCCCGGGCTATGTCTTTTGTGGCGTCATAGGCTTTTTCCATCTCCGGCTCAAGTATATCGGCGGCTCGACAGGTAATGGGCGTTTCCCCGCGTTTGTAGCCGGCCAGTACCTTTTTCTGAACCTCGGGGTCAATGGGGGCCGGGGGTTTGCCGTACAGTCCGTAGACGTAGTCTTTCACCTGATCAGAAATCATTTGATACCGACCAAAGAGAACGTTCTGGACAGCTTGAATACCCACAATCTGACTGGTGGGGGTAACTAGAGGCGGGTAGCCCAGTTCTTTTCGGACTCGTGGTAGTTCCTCATACACCTCGTTGATTCTATCCAGGGCATCGGCCTCTCGCAGTTGAGCTACCAGGTTGGTGGTCATGCCTCCGGGAATTTGATGCACGAGCACACCGGTGTCAATGAGTGCCATCCTGGTGGTGTCCAGAAAGTCCCGGTACTTGGGGGCTATGGATTCGACATACTGCCCCAGCTGGAATAGGTGGCTTAGGTCAAGGCCGGTGTCTCTGGGGGTCCCCTGAAGAGCAACCACAATGGGCTCAACGGAAGGCAGTGAGGAACGCAGGGCGAAGGGGGCCAGAGCGGTATCTATGACATCTACACCGGCTTCGATAGCCTTGAGGCAGGTCATATCGGCCATACCGCTGGTGTAGTGGGTGTGTAGCTGTACCGGAATCCTGAGGACCTGTTTAAGTGCTTTAATCAGCTCATAAGCATCGTCGGGGGACATCAGTCCGGCCATATCTTTGATGCACAGGCTGTCGGCCCCCATATCTTGCAGGATAAGTGCCTTGTTGACATAATATTCAATGTTGTAGACCGGGCCGCCCAGCTTTGGCTCAGTGAGGGAGTAGCATAGCGATAGCTGGGCATGCTTGCCGCATTCCTTAATTGCCTTGAGGCAGGTCTCAAAGTTGCGTTCGTCGTTGACGGCATCAAACACCCGGAAGACGTCAATACCCACTTCAGCGGCGTGGTAGACAAAGGCAGTGGCCACATCGTCGGGGTAGTTGCGGTAACCTACCAGGTTCTGTCCTCTAAGCAGCATCTGGAGGGGAGTGTTGGGCATCAGCTTTTTCAGGATGCGCGGCCTTTCCCAGGGGTCCTCGTTCAGGAATCTGGTGGGAACGTCAAAGGTGGCCCCACCCCACACCTCCATGGAGTGGAACCCGGCTTTGTTCATCTCCTCAGCGATGGCTTCCATGTCCTCGGTTCGCATTCGGGTGGCTAGCGAGGACTGGTGTCCGTCACGGAAGGTAACATCTGTAATCTTTAGCGGGTTCTTTTCCATATCGGCCGGTTCCTGTACCAACGGTTGCTTTTGCCTAAAATCTTGCGCCGTCTAGCCTGCGGCTGGGAGCCGGTCTCAGGCACAACTGAAGGGGTTTTCTTTTCTGTTGCCATATAGGCGGCAACAGCACCCAGGATAATAGGTATAAGGTTCCGTTTATCTCGGACACGTTCTCCTTCGTTGCCTGACAATGGGATGCTCCTGCGCTTTCGTGTAAGGTGAGCCCGATTCCCAACTACCCCGGATACGTAATAATATCATATTGCCTGTCATATGGGCAAGTGAGTGTCGGGTAGCAATGCCGGACCTTGGTTTTGCCCTGGTATCCGCTCAATACTTGATAAGTGACGGAAGGGTGGTACAATATAAGGGGTTATTTTGTTAGTTGAGTATGGGGGATGGGATGAGTGATACCATTGTGCCACGGAGGTGAGATGGAGAACGAACCGGTTAGAGTATATCTTGGGCTTCGCTCGAACCTGGGTAATCGTCAGGACAACCTGGACCGGGCACTGGATTTGCTGTCACAAAGGTTGCGGATAGGACAGGTCTCGTCGGTATATGATACCGAGCCGGAGGGTGATGCCAGCCAGCCCCGCTTTCTCAATATGGTGTGTGAGGTCTATACCAGGCTGGCGCCAGCGGAGTTACTCAGTCTGGCTAAGGGTATTGAGTTGAAGTTGGGCCGGGCACTCGGCAAGTCTAACGCACCTCGCCCTATTGATATAGACATTCTCTTCTACGGTGACCGGGTTACCGAGAGTCCCGAGCTGGTTATTCCCCATCCCAGGCTTACCAAGAGAGCGTTTGTCCTGGTTCCTCTGGCTGAGATTGCTCCTGACCTGGTTCATCCGGTTAATGGCAAAACGGTTAAAAAGTTGCTGGCGGCCGCGACCAGTGTGCAGGGTGTCTTCAAGTGGGAGGATGCTGAGGGGGACTGATGTATCAAATATCTGTAGAGCAGCATTTTGACGCGGCCCATTTCTTGAGGGGCTATCAGGGCAAGTGCGAGGCACTGCATGGACACCGCTATCAGGTGGTGGTCACACTGAAAGCCTCCCGGCTTGATGGAATAGGCTTGGCCTACGATTTCACCGAGTTGAAGCGGCACCTGGGGGACATTTTATCCCGGTTCGACCACACCTGTCTTAATGACGTGGCGCCGTTTGACAGCATAAACCCCTCTGCTGAGAATATTGCCTCTACTATCTATGGTGAGCTCAAGCCGAGATTGGAAGGGGCGCTGGTCGCTCTCTCCTGTGTGGAGGTGTGGGAGTCTCCGCAGAACCGGGTGGCCTACAGCCCTGACTGATTACCCTGTTCGGGTGGCAACAGATTGGGGATGGTATCCACGATGAGGTACCTGACATCACACTGGCTGCAGTAGATGGAGCCGGTGACTATTTCCGTCCCTTTCTCTTCTTCGACATCGAGTTCCAGCTTCCCCTTACATACCGGGCAGGCCAGAATATCCATCAACTCTCGTTTCACGGCGCAATTATACCACGATTATCCTTTGGTTGTCCCTTTGGTGAGCTACCCCCGAATTAAGAGGGACAGACTGGCTGTGAGCCTTGGCAGGGCAAATTGTACATTAGACAGGAATTATAGTCCAGTCTTTGCTATCCCTCGCTTCGCTGCTTAAGTTCTCTTCGGTATAATTTAGCGGAGCAGTTTTTTCAGGCTTTGACATCGGCTGAACGGCAGATTATCATTACAACCAGACGGCCTCGCCATCAGTTCCGTGTTTGTGCTTATCGCTAAAAAGAAAGGCGGGCGAAGGGAGGGGGGTGTCTATTAATGAAGCATTACGAGGTTATCGTCATCGGGTCCGGCTGTGGGGCAATCATTTCAGATGAAGCTGCTTCGCACGGCCTGAAGGTTGCGCTGGTGGACAAAGGTCCTCTGGTAGGCGGGACATGTCTCAATTGGGGTTGCATACCTTCCAAAATGTTAATCTATACGGCGGATAGAATAGCGGAAATAGAGGAAGCCGGGAAGCTGGGCATTGAAGCGGAGGTAAAGAGCATCAACTTCCACTCCATAATGGAGCGAATGAGGGAGAGCAGGCAGGAAAGCCAGACTCGTATCAGAGAAGGTATTAAACAGTCAAAGAATCTGGATTTCTACGAAGGCGAGGGGTACTTTTCGGGCGACCACACACTGGCAGTTAATGGAGAGAGGCTCAAAGGAGAGAGGATTTTCATTGCCTCCGGTTCACGACCTCTTATACCTCCGATAAAAGGTCTGCAGAATGAAAATTACCTGACAAATGAATCGGTGCTTGAACTGAAGGAGAGACCGGACAGCTTAATCATTATCGGTGGCGGTTACATTGCTGTTGAATACGGGCATTTCTTTGCGGCTATGGGCACCAAAGTCACCATTCTTGAAATGGCGGACAGGTTGGTTCTGTCCGAGGAGCCGGAAATCTCGGAGCTCTTAAAGAATGAATTAAGCAAACGCATGGAGGTTCATACCGATGCTCAAGCTGAGGAAGTAAAGTGGGATGGCAGTGGGGTAAGCGTTGTGGTCACCAGTAAAACTACCGGTAAACGAAGAGAGTTCCACGGGCAGAGGCTTTTGATGGCTGTGGGCAGGAGGTCTAATGCCGATTTACTTAAAGTGGAGAATACAGGTGTAGAGCTGGATAAGAGGGGCTTCATCAAGGTTAACGATTATATGGAGACGAGCCAGAAGAACATTTATGCCGTCGGAGATGCCAACGGACAACAGATGTTCACTCATATGGCCAATAGAGAGGCTGCCATAGTGGCGCAAAACGTGTTTCACGGTACCAAGTTGAAGGTAGATTATACTGCCGTGCCCCATGCTGTTTATTCACACCCTCAAATTGCATCGGTTGGGCTGACCGAAGAGAACGCGAGGAAAAACCACGAAATCATAGTAGGCAGAACAAAGTACTTCGATGTGGCTAAGGGTGAAGCGATGATGGAGAAGGAAGGCTTCGCCAAAGCTATCGTAGAAAAGGGCGGTGATAGAATACTGGGATTTCACATTATTGGACCCTATGCGCCGGTACTTATTCAAGAGGTGGTCAACGCAATGACTACCGGCGGGGACATAGAGGAGATAAACCAGGGTATCCATATTCATCCTGCCCTTTCAGAACTAATACCGGATACACTTAATAGTCTGGGGGAGTCTTAAATCAATGCCCATTACTGTGTAAGGCACAATATGGGGCAGGAAATGGCTAGAGTACAGGCTGGCCAGTTTGCGCCTTTGCCGGAGGATTGGTATCAGCACTGCTGGATTACCTGCTCAACCATAATACTTTTAATTGAGCGTTAAAATGAAATACGGTTGGACTTCACTGAGGCGAACTAAAATAGTATGCACTATCGGTCCGGCTAGCAGTTCAGCAAGCGTGATTGAGCAGCTTGTTAAAGCCGGCATGAATGTTGTCAGGCTCAATCTATCTCATGGTGAACACAAACAGCACAACCGCTATATTCAGAGGGTAAGGAAGATAAGCCAGCGGCTGAGAGCCAGGGTGGCTGTCCTTATGGACCTGCCGGGACCCAAGTATCGCATTGGTAAATTGAAAGGCGGTCAGGCTTTGCTGAAGAAGGGCTCTCAGGTCACGTTTACTACTGAGCCGGTGGAAGGCGATGCTGCGCTCGTGCCCGTGAATATGCCTTACCTGCCTCAGGATGTGCGAGTAGGTGACACTGTATTGCTTGATGACGGCGCCATGAAGCTCAAGGTAGTGGCCAAAGCTGGGGCTGAGGTTATATGCCGGGTTACGGTTGGAGGCGTACTGACGAGTGGACGTGGGCTCGTGGTTCCGGGCAAGCGTACTTCTGCCCCCTTTGTTTCCGATGCTCTAAAGCAACAAATACTATTTGCCATCCAGCAACGATCCGATTATCTGGCGCTTTCCTTTGTTGACAGCGCTGAGGATGTGGCTCAGGTAAGGGCTGTAATTGAAAGTGAAGATGCGGATATCCCCATCATTGCCAAGATTGAGAGGGGTGTTGCCGTCAAAAATTTTGACAGCATTCTGGCTGCTAGCGATGGCATCATGGTCGCTCGTGGAGACCTGGGTGTGGATATTCCTCTTGAGAGGGTTCCTCTGGTACAAAAAGAGATTATCCAGAAGTGCAATCAAGCAGGTAAGCCAGTTATTACAGCTACCCAGATGCTTGAGTCAATGGTGAGTTCATTCAGCCCGACACGGGCTGAAGTCACTGACGTGGCCAACGCTATATTTGACGGGACCGATGCTATCATGCTTTCAGAGGAGACCTCAATCGGTAAGTATCCGGTGCGGGCGGTAAAGGTAATGGCGAAGATTGCCGGGGAGACGGAGGGTAGACTGCCTTACGAGCAGATACTGGTGGAAAAAGGCAGACGGCTCGAGCGGAGGACGGAGGAACTGATCAGCTATGACGCCTGCATTACGGCACAAAACCTTGGAGCAGTAGCGATAGTGGCCTTTACGCAGTCCGGCAGTACGGCAGGGAGGGTATCAAAATTCCGCCCGAGAGTGCCCATCCTGGCAATAAGCACTTCGGATGTTGTATGCGAAAGGCTAATGCTGTGGTGGGGTGTTTATCCTTTCAAGATAGCCGGTTCACCATCTGTGAGTGAGCTCTTTACCACTGCAGTGAGTCTTGCTAAAGAACTCAGGCTGGCGAAATCAGACGATATAATAGTAATTACCGGTGGCATCCCGATTGGTGTAGCTGGCTCAACGAATTTGCTGAAAGTTGAGCGGATTCCGTAAGCTGAGCCTTGCCTTGTGGCAATTCCTCCCTGAGTTCATTCTATCTTTTCGATACTGCTAGCCCAGAAATCATTGAGCGACCTGTGTACGCCCGCTGTCTTAAGCTCGCCGGTTACAATAACGAGGTCACCGTTTTCAATTCCTTCCACACTTACCGAAGGTCTCTCTGTCCCATCATCCTCCACCATCAAGCCGTACCATACCTGTAGCGTTGCCTCGTCAGAAGTCAATTCAAAGCATGGGCACAGAAGCTCACCCAGCAGACTTACCTCCCCGTAGATTTTGACCTCTGTGTCATATACTGGATTTTCTAACAGTTCGGCAACACTGAGGGTCCCTTCGGGTGTCTCCTCTTCCTCATCGATTAGCTCCTGATTAATCATGTCCCACTTGGCGTCCATCACGGCCTCGGTGACCTCACCCCGCACCACAGTGATTATCGCCTGGTGAGGCGTTATCACCTGGGCAAGTACCTGTCCTGTCCTGTCCCCGTAGCCAGCGCTGCTGCTATCAAATTCGAAGACGAATTGCCAGCAGGAGGGGCACCGTAAGGTTATGGTATCGGTAAGTTCCAGGGTGTCTTCAATGCCATCAAAAACAAAGGTGGGGCTGTTCCGCACAAAATCTTCGGCAATCTGCTGGCTTTCCTCTTGAGATAATACTGTAGCTCCCTGCTGGACGTTTAGCTTCACCACAGGATTAACGATGGTCTTACCGGCTCCGGTAACGGTTACCGATTTATCGGCGTCAAAATCAAGAAGGATTATGGTGGTTTCGCCAGCCACGACGTCAAAGGGGCGGACGAACTTCAGTGTACCACTGGGTACCGTAGCCTCCTGCGGCGCTCCACCGCCCAGAGCTACCTCGACTTTGTCTATGGTAAGCCGAATCTGAGTATATTTACCGGCCTCGACTTCACTGGTGGCAAGAAGCTCTTCAATCCCCTCGATTCGCAGGAGGTCGAAGGGGTTAGCCCCTTCAATAATACTGATGTTCAGCCACTCGCCTTCGTCCTGCTGGGCCTGTTGTTGCACTTGGACTGGCTCACCCTCTCCCTGTTGGGTCTGTTCCTGTTCGGCCACTGCCTTGTGAATTTCTACCCCGGAAACTGTGACCAAAACGCCGGTCACCTCCTCACGGGGTGGTGCATCAGTAACGTGTACTTCTACAGCGCCGGTTGGTGGCGGCACGGTCGGTACACAACCGGCAGAAGCCAGGCCCGAGGTGATGACAAGAATCACGCCAATCAGGATAGACAAAGTACCTTTCATTTTGGTTTCTCCCTCCTTCACACTGGCCTTCTATTATAATTATAACGGTAGATATCTCAAAAGGTTAGGTATCTAGGGATAACCCCAAAGTTCGATGAGACGTGTCTTGAGAGCGGGAGAGGGAGCTTTGTGCTATAATCTAGATAGTCTCAGCAAGACTAGGACGTTTAAGGAGGTGGAGGTATGTCAATAAAGATTTACAGGTGGCTGGCTGCCTTTCTCATCGCAATGTTGGTGATGGTGTTTGCTGCGGTGCCGGCTCTGGCAGCCGATATTCGCAGTGGAGACATTGTCACTGTTGCCAGCGGAGAGGTAATCCACGAAGACCTGTATGTCGCCGGGAGCGATATAATTATTGATGGTACTATCAATGGCGACCTCTGGGCTGCTGGCCAGACAATCACTGTTAACGGTACGGTTAATGGTAGTGTGGTGGCTGCCAGCCAGACGGTCAACATCGTTGGTGAGGTTACCCACGCCGTGCGGGCAGTAGGTGAGACTCTTAATATTAGCGGTAATGTTCACGGTGACCTGCTGGTGGGGGGTAGCGAGTTGAACATAGCCAGCACAGCCAGGGTCGGCGGCGACCTGCTTTTTGGGGCTGCCACCGTCAAAATTAACGGACTTATTGAGGGTGATATCGGCGGCGGTGGCAGCGGCATCATCCTTACTAATGGAGTAGGGGGAGATATCGAAGTTATGGTCGAGAGTCTGACTGTAGCCTCTACGGCGGATATTCAGGGCAATCTGACCTACACCAGTGAACAGCCGGCCGACATCCAGTCCGGTGCTCAAATCGGGGGCACCACCACCCACAGGCTGCCCGAAGTAAGAGAAACCGCCAAAGCTACCCCCTTCTTTGGAATAGTGTGGCAGGTGATAGCCTTCTTGATGATGCTGGTAATCGGCTTAGTCATTATTCTGGTGGCGCCGCGAAGAACAAAGTCAATCGCTGATTCTATCCGAAATAAACCGTGGCCGAGCTTGGGCTGGGGGGCTCTCATTCTATTTGTTACCCCTCTTGCTGCCATAGTGGTTTGTATTACCGTTATCGGTATACCACTGGGGTTAATTGGCCTGACCCTTTGGGGTATAGCTATTTATCTCAGTCAAATCCCCGTTGGTCTGTTCATCGGGCGGTGGATTATCGGCTACTTTAGAGAGGTGGAGACAAAAGGTATCCTGGTGGGAGCTTTCACTTCAGGGCTGCTTATTCTTAGCCTTCTGAGACTAATCCCTTACCTGGGCTTTGCCATCGGGCTGGCGACAGTCCTGTTTGGTCTGGGTGCGCTATTGGTCTCAGAAAGAAGACTGCGGGTTGAGGCACCACAGGTTGTCTCTACTGAATCAGGCGGAGGTGGTAGCGTAGAAGCTACTTAATATCCGCATGATAGCTTTGTAAAGCTTTTACCCCTGTCCTGCCTTGACGATATGCGGTAATTCCCTTGGCTGTGGCTGCGGCCGCAGCCAAGGTAGTTATATAAGGCACCTTATGCTTGATTGCCGCCTTGCGAATATAGGAATCATCATATTGGCTCAGCTTGCCACTCGGTGTATTAATCACTAGCTGAATTTCTTTATTTATTACGGCATCTACGATATTAGGCCGTCCCTCGTGCATTTTTAAAATCAATTCGGCTTCGATTCCTTTACTGGTCAGAAACTGATGGGTGCCTTGTGTTGCTTTGATTTTGAAGCCAAGCTCCATAAACTGCTTGGCTACCTCGTATACAGCCGGCCGGTCTTTCACGCAAACCGTTATCAAGACGGTCCCGTCTGTGGTAAGCAGTTGTTGTGCCGCCTCCTCCGCCTTGAAAAAGGCTAGGCCGAATGAATCAGCAATGCCGAGCACCTCGCCAGTCGAGCGCATTTCCGGCCCGAGAAGGGGGTCTACCTCGGGGAACATATTGAACGGGAAAACCGCCTCTTTAACTCCGAAGTGTGGAATCTTTCGCGGCTTGATATCAAGCTCGTTTAGCTTCTTGCCCAGCATCATCTGGGTGGCCACTCGAGCCATGGAGATATTGCAGACCTTTGACACCAGCGGCACCGTCCGTGAGGCTCGCGGGTTAGCTTCCAGTATGTATACCACCTTATTGGCAATGGCATACTGGATATTCATCAGGCCGATAACATTGAGCTCCTGGGCGATTTTCCTGGTGTACTTATGGATGGTGTCAATATGCTCTTGGGCGAGGCTAACAGGTGGAATGGCACAGGCTGAATCACCGGAGTGGACCCCGGCTAGTTCAATGTGCTCCATGACCGCCGGTACAAACGCGCTGGTTCCATCGGCAATAGCGTCTGCTTCGGCTTCAATAGCATTTTCGAGGAACTTGTCAATCAGGATGGGCCGGTCTGGAGTTACACCCACGGCGGCCGCCACGTACTCTTTGAGCATTTCCTCGTCATAGACTACCTCCATACCCCGTCCACCAAGTACATATGAGGGGCGTACCATCAGGGGGTACCCTATTTGGTCGGCGACACTCCTCGCCTCCTCCAGGTTAATGGCCATCCCTGATTCAGGCATAGGGATACCGAGTTTTTGCATCATGCGGCGAAAGCGGTCCCTATCCTCAGCCAGGTCAATCGTCTCAGGTGAGGTACCCAGGATTTTAACGCCGGCCCCGGCTAATTCGCTGGCAATATTGAGTGGTGTCTGTCCGCCGAACTGGGCAATGACACCTTCAGGCTTTTCCTTTTCGTAGATACTCAGTACGTCTTCCACTGTCAGTGGTTCGAAATAAAGCTTGTCCGAGGTATCATAGTCGGTTGATACCGTCTCCGGGTTACAATTTATCATTATGGTCTCGTACCCTTCGTCGCGCAGGGCAAAGGCGGCGTGAACACAGCAGTAGTCAAACTCTATGCCTTGCCCGATTCGGTTGGGCCCACCGCCCAGTACTATAACCTTGCGCCGGTGGCTGCTTTTGGTTTTGTCGGGCGCGTTGTAGGTCGAAAAATAGTATGCCGCATCCTCCACACCGCTTACCGGGACGGGTTCCCAGCCTTCGACTACCCCCAGGGAAATGCGTTTTTGTCGGATTTCTCTCTCCGGAACACCCAGAAGCTGTGACAGGTACCGGTCGGCAAACCCGTCTTTCTTGGCCTGAGCGAGCAAATCGTCCGGCAACGGCTTTCCCCGGTACTTTAGAATCTTTTCCTCCAGTTCAATAAGCTCTTTCATCTGGTTGATAAACCAGGGCTTGATGTACGTTTTCTCGTACAGTTCCTGTACATCGGCGCCCTTGCGCAGTGCCTCATACATGATGAACTGGCGTTCGCTCGTCGGTTCGCTGAGGAGCTCCATAAGCTCGCCCAATGATTTTTCATGGAAATCTTTGGCGAAGCCCAGCCCGTAGCGGCCGTTTTCCAGGGAGCGGATTGATTTCTGGAACGCTTCTTTGTAGGTCTTCCCGATGCTCATAACTTCGCCCACGGCACGCATCTGGGTACCGAGTTTGTCCTGGGCACCCTTGAATTTCTCAAAAGCCCACCGGGCGAACTTGACTACCACGTAATCACCCGAGGGGGTATATTTCTCAAGGGTACCTTCACGCCAGTACGGAATTTCGTCCAGGGTGAGGCCGGCCGCCAGCTTGGCGGAAATCAGTGCGATGGGGAAACCGGTGGCCTTGGAAGCGAGTGCCGACGAACGCGAAGTCCTGGGGTTAATCTCAATGACCACCACCCGCCCGGTCTTGGGGTCGTGAGCAAACTGAATATTGGTGCCGCCAATCACACGTATCGCCTCCACGATTTTGTAGGAGTATTCCTGGAGGCGTTTCTGCAGTTCAGGGTCAATAGTGAGCATGGGTGCCGTACAGAAAGAGTCGCCGGTATGGACGCCCATTGCGTCCACGTTTTCAATGAAGCACACCGTAATCATCTGGTTCTTGTTATCGCGCACTACCTCCAGTTCCAGCTCTTCCCAACCCAGGACTGACTCCTCTATCAGCACCTGGCCGATGAGACTGGCGGCGATACCCCGGCTGGCAACAGTCCGCAGCTCCTCCGCATTGTAGACCAGCCCGCCGCCGGTCCCGCCCAGGCAGTAGGCGGGGCGAACAACCACGGGATACCCCAGCGTAGCGGCGACCCTCTCGGCGTCCTCAATGCTGTAGACGGCTTCACTCTGCGGCATTTCTATGCCCAGCTGGTTCATTGTTTCCTTGAAGGCAATCCGGTCCTCGCCGCGCACAATGGCATCAACCTCGACACCGATTACCTTGACACCATATTTATCGAGGACTCCGGCACGCGCCAGCTCGGCACTGAGGTTGAGACCGGTCTGACCACCCAGGTTCGGCAGCAGAGCGTCAGGCCGCTCTTTTTCGATGATTTGGGTCATTACTTCGAGGTTGAGCGGCTCAATATAGGTGACATCTGCCATTCCCGGGTCGGTCATGATGGTCGCCGGGTTGGAATTTACCAGCACGATTTCGTAGCCCAGTCCGCGGAGGGCCTTGCAGGCCTGGGTCCCGGAGTAGTCGAATTCGCAGGCCTGCCCGATTACAATGGGGCCGGAGCCGATAATCATTACTTTCTTGATATCGTTTCTTCTCGGCATATCAGCATCCCGTATACAGGTAAGGGACCAAAGTGCTTTGCTTGAGAGTGTCTATATCTAACCTGCTGACCAATAGTCACGTTTCGGGGCGGGAAGACCTGGCAGGATACTTCTATCTCGGCTCCACCGGCAGCCTGGAGCCGGCCCGATTATTATGCCGATTATAGCACAGTGCGGTTACCGACAAAAGATTCCGGTTGATGGGGGGGTGGGGCATTGACACTCTTTCTGGTAGATGTCAGAATTTAAATCAGGCATATATCAGGGATAAGACCAGCCCGGGATTATTGATAATGAATAAACCTGTCCGCAGTTGGGAGCTATCTGGCATTATCTTTGTGTTTCTTCTCGGGGCTCTTCTACACTTTGTTTTCGAATGGTCCGGTGAATCAAAAGTTGTCGGGGCGATAGCCTCGGTTAACGAAAGCGTTTGGGAACACTTCAAGCAGGGTTTCTGGCCCATGTGTCTTTATGCCGCAATCGAATACAGGTTCATACGTTCAAGTGTCAACAATTTCCTGACTGCTAAAGCGGTCGCTGTGTATTTAATTCCGGTTATCACGGCGTTGATTTTTTACGCCTACACGACTGCTGTCGGAGAAGAGATTCTTATAGTTGACATTTTGATTTTTGCCGTAGCCGTAACCGCAGGACAGTTGACCAGCTATAAAATACTGACTTCTGCGAAGCTGCCAGAATATACTGGCATGATATCTCTGGCTTTCATTATTTTATTAGCGCTTGTTCTGATACTGGTTACTTTCTACCCGCCGCATTTGCCTATATTCCTGGATTCAAGCACCGGTATGTACGGTATTCCAAAATAGACCCCCTTAAATGAAAAGGGAAGCATCTCTGCTCCCCTCTGTCATTTCTTGGTAGCGGGGGTTGGATTCGAACCAACGACCTTCGGGTTATGAGCCCGACGAGCTTCCACTGCTCCACCCCGCGCCAGTGCCCTAGTATAACCGCTTATCGAAAATGGTGTCAAGCCGTTCCGTGTTATGGCCGCTTAGCCGTGTTGTGCCTGGCTGAAGCCGGTGGCGAAGAACCCGGCTACTTTCTGGCCGAGCTCCTCTTCGTAGCCCAGCCAGAAATGGTCGGCCCCGGATACGACCTGCCAGTGCTTGGGCTCGGGGATGTCCTTGATGTGTTTCTGAAGCTGTGGCAGCGGTATGACAAAGTCGTGGTTGCCGCTGATGAGGAATTTCGGTCTGGTGTATTCCTTGAGCTGCTGCCAGTCTGAGTCTGAGAAGGCTGGTGACACCAGTGCCAGCAGGCTGACCTGCTCGTCCTGCATGGCGACGGGCAGGGAGACACCGGCGCCAAAGGAATATCCGGCCAGGCCTATCCTTTCGGGGTCAATGCCCGGCGTGACCGAGGCGAAGGCCAGGGCTGCCCTGACGTCCTCCTGCTCGGCGATGCCCTCACCGAAGGCGCCCTCGCTGTTGCCCACCCCGCGGAAGTTAAAACGAAGGGCGGCAATCGACTGCTGGGCTAGTGCGTGGCAGATAGCGATGACAGCGTTATTGTACATGTTCCCACCGTAGAGGGGGTGGGGGTGGCAGACTACGACCGCCGGTAATGGTCCCGGGGTCTCGGGGAAGTGCCATACCCCCTCAAGTGAGATACCGTTGGCGGGAAAGGTGACCTCAATGCGTTTCAATCTTCTCCCCGCTCCTCTTTTTCCTCCGGTTTCGGCTTTTGCCACCACTCCTTGAGCCGGGCGGCAACCCCCTTCTCGTAGCCCTGGTCGCCGGGTGTGTAGAAGCGTTTACCTTTAAGGGAGTCGGGGAGGTTTTGTTGCTCGACAAAGTGTTCGGGATAGTCATGGGCATATTTATATTCTTGGCCGTAGCCCATGTCTTTCATCAACGGCGTTACCGGGTTCCGCAGGTCTAGGGGCACCGGCTCGCTGCCGCTCTGCTTGATCTCTTCCTCGACACGCGTGTATGCCGCATACAGGGAGTTGCTCTTGGGTGCCGTGGCCAGGTAGACGGCAGCCTCGGCCAGGGCGAGGTTACCCTCCGGCATGCCGATAAAGTGGACGGCTTGCTGAGCGGCCATGGCTACCACCAGTGCCTGCGGGTCGGCCATGCCCACGTCCTCCGAGGCGAAGCGGACCAGGCGGCGGGCAATATAGAGAGGGTCTTCTCCTGCCCCCAGCATCCTTGCCAGCCAGTACAGAGAGGCATCCGGGTCTGAGCCTCGCATTGACTTGTGCAGGGCCGAGATGAGGTTGTAGTGCTCCTCACCTTTCTTGTCGTAGCGCAGGGCCTTATGCTGCATGGCATCTTCAATGGTCGCCAGCGAGATACGCCGCCTTCCCTTGGCGTCAGGCGGCGTGGTCTGCACCACCATCTCCAGGGTATTCAGGGCAACCCGGGCATCGTTATCTGACATGTTGATGAGGTGATTTAAGGCATCCTGAGCCAGCTCAACATTTAATTTGCCCAGACCTCGCACGGTGTCCTTTAAGGCTCTCAGGATTATGATGCGGAGTTCGTTCTCGGTAAGGGGCTTCAGGGTGAAGACCCGACCCCGGGAGAGGAGTGGGGAGATGACTTCAAAGGAGGGGTTCTCCGTGGTAGCACCGATAAGGGTGACAGTGCCGTCCTCAACGTGGGGTAGTATCGCGTCCTGCTGGGCCTTGTTAAAACGGTGGATTTCGTCAATGAAGAGAATGGTTTTCCGCCCGTACAGTTTGCGCTGTTCCCCGGCCTCGTCTATTATTCGGCGCAGGTCAGCCACACCGGCGCTGACGGCGCTTATCGGGCTGAAGTTGGAATCGGTGGTGTTGGCGATGATGTAGGCCAGGGTAGTCTTACCGCTGCCCGGCGGACCCCAGAGGATGATTGACGGTATCTGGCCGGTCTCTATCGCCTTCCTCAGGGTGCGCCCCTCGCCGACGAGGTGCTCCTGCCCGATGAACTCGTCGAGGGTGGCCGGTCTCATCCTCGCTGCCAGCGGTGCCTCTTTCTCTTTTTGCTGCTCAAATTTTTGCTCGAACATATCCATGATGCACCTTCTTTAAGTACTGCCGCTCCATGCCGGCATCTTTGACATGTACTCTTTTGTTGCCTTCTCGGCGCCTTCTCTGTCCATATTCTGGGACATCATCATGAAGTTGACCATGCCCTCGAACACTTCGTCGCGGCTTTTGAGACTGCCGTCCGGGTGTGAACAGTGTACGCAGTACATGTTTGCCGGGTCTCCTCCACCGAATTCCTCGGGCTTGGTCATGGGCATGCCACAGCTCATACATTTTTTGGTTGTCTTGGAGACCTGATTGAATGTCAGCTTATATCCATTAACATCCTCGACGGTAAAGTCTCTAACACCGTACGGCTCGTCTTTTATATCAACGGCTATCCTGACCCCCCTCTTTTTTAGCTCGTCGCAGTACTCGTCAATGTCTTCGTCAATGTGCATATACAGGTTTACGCCGATACCCAGCTTTTCCTGGCTACCGATACCGAGACTTTCAGCCGGTATAAACATCAGCACCATCCCGTCCTTGGAAAGGTCGGCATATTCGGGGTTATTGGCGTCGGGGAAAGCCATCCCCATCTTGAATCCGAGAGAATTTTTATAGAACTCAATCGTTTCCTTCATGTTTCTTACCGCCAGTGTGGGAGAAAGGGCACCCATTTCAATAGACCTCCTTTTATATTCAGTTCTTAAAACCGATGTTCAGAAATATCTTTAGCGCACCTTCTTTAGGTCGACGTAAAGCCTTCATTTATATCTCCTCACCTCAAAGCGGTAGAGCTTTACCGGCTCGTCGGGGGCTATACCGGCCTTCTGTCGGCAGATGTTAATCTGGTAGTCGGCGCTGTCTACCCCCTCAAGGTCGGGCAGCAGCAGTCCCCGCCGCCACCCCGCCTCCACTATGGCCCCGTACTTCTTGGGGTCTAGCTGGTCTTTGCTGTCTACCGGCTCGGGCTTGGTCAGGACATCCACGCTGTAGTCGAGGTCGGCCAGCTCATCGGGGGTGATGGGGGGAAAACGCGGGTCTCTGGTGGCTGAGCTGATGGCGTTGGCAATGATTTCCTGGGCTACATTGTTACTGGTCGGTTCAATGGTGCCGATGCAGCCCCGTAGCTCGCCATGACTGTGGATGGAAACAAAGACCCCGGCCTGCTCCTTCATCTCGGGGGTAAGCTCGTCTGGTTCGGGAGTAACGCCTTCCTTGATGTAGGTCTCAACCGTTTTCTTGGCCAGTTTTACCAGCGGGTGCATTTCGCCCCTTTTAATTATTATGCCGGCATAGCCGACCACGCTCGAGTAATCACCGCTGGTATCGCCGCTGGTCTGATAGCTGACCAGCTCCGCCTCTGTGGCGCCCAGCTCCTTGGCGGCGGAGATAAGGCTGGCTGTCGGGGCATAGCCGCACATTGAAATATCGAGTTCATCAACCCGGCTTAACAGCTCGTCCGCATCCAAATCAATAATGGCGGCTATTGCCTTATCATCTTTCCTCTGGGCGGACTCCTGTGGCTCGTAATGGGTCATATCACTGGAGGCGATGATTACCACCTCCCTCTCCAGCTCCCTGACTGCCCTGGCAATTTCCTCACCGATTTCCTTATAGATAGCACCACTGGCGTAGGCGAGTATGATGGGGACTATCTTTATATCCGGTTTGAAGTACTGTATGAACGGGAGCTGAACCTCGATAGAGTGTTCATACTCATGGGCTACGGTGTCCTCCTGTAAGTGGCGGGATAGGGCTAGAATCTCCTTGCCCAGTTCTGAGTCAATTTCCACTTCGCCAAATGGTGTTCGCCAGGTTCCCTGGGTCATGATACTGAGCGGTTTTCCCCTGCCGGTGTGGTTGGGACCCATGATAATGCAGGTGTCCTTGAATTTCACTCTGGACGTTACCGCACCGGCTACCGGTCCGGAATATATATATCCGGCATGAGGAGAAACCAGACCGATTACTTCTTCCTTTACGGCATCTTCGTTGACCATGGCTTCTATCATTGCCCTGAGCTGGGAAGGTGACGCCGGGTAGAATTGCCCGGCTACCACCGGATTTCTAATCATTGTTGCCTCCTCTCTCCCCCGGGCGTTATGAAGTTGAGCTCGGCTCCGCAGAACTTACACTTTGATTCTTCCAGACCTACTACCTCTGTCTGGTAGCCGAACCTTCGCACCACAAGCCTGCCGCAGGAATAGCAAACGGTGTTTTCGTTCTGGTGTCCGGGAACATTACCGGTATATATGAACTTGAGGCCGGCTTTCCGCCCGATATCATAGGCATGCTCAAGAGTGGACACCGGGGTTGGCGGTAGGTGGGTCATATGATGATGGGGGTAGAATCTGGTTACATGCCATGGGGTTAACTCACCCAGTTCGTCTCTTATCCAGCTGGCGATGCCCTCAAGCTGCTCGTCATCGTCATTCATGGTGGGTATGATATTGGTTATGACCTCGATATGCATGTTCCACTTGGCTTTGGCCCGCTTGGTAACCTCGAGTATCTCCCGCCATCGTTTCACCTTGGCCAGGTCACGGTAGAAGGCATCGGAGAAGCCCTTAATATCAACACGCCAGGCATCCAGATAGGGTCCGATGGTATCCAATGCCTCAGGGGTCAGGTAGCCGTTGGTCACATAGACGGTGTACAGGTTATTCTTTTTGGACAGCTTGGCTGAGTCGAGAGTGTATTCAAACCAGATGCCGGGCTCATTGTAGGTCCAGGCGATGCCGTCGCACTGGTAACGTTTGGCCAGTTCTATGGCCGATTGAGGCTGGATTTCCTGGCAGCGGCGCCATGGCACCCTGGTCTCAGGAGAAGAGATTTCCCAGTTCTGGCAATGCTTGCAGTGGAAGTTGCACCCTAGGGTGCCTAAGGAGAAAGCCAGACTGCCGGGGAAGAAGTGAAACAGCGGTTTCTTTTCAATTGGGTCAGCAGCCAACGATGATACCTGGGCGTAGTTCAGGTTGTATAGGACGCCGTCCTTATTCTGATACATTCGGCAAACGCCAAGTTTATCAACCCCGATGGTGCAGCGCCACTGGCAGGTATGACACTGAAGCCTGGAGTTGGGTAGCTTTTCATAAAACATCGCTTCATGCATTGCTGTCTCTGGCTACCACGTTTTAATCTAATTATAGCACTCGGCTGCCGTCAATTGTAGGCTGAGTGATGATATTTGCTATCTACCTCACCTCCTCTCGCCGTGGTTGGGCAAGGTTAGCCGAAAATTAAACAAGTAGCGCACTGGTTTACAGTGCGCTACTTGTTGGGAGGTTCCCTATGGGGTCAGCTGTTTACTTACCTGGACTCTAGAGTTCAGTCACTGGCTTCCTCAGTTTTGGTAATAGTTGGGCCGGCATATCTCAACTTTGCCCGGACACGAGCTAGAAGTTCCCGGGTACTGAAAGGCTTCCTCAAGTAATCGTCGGCGCCGGCAACAAGAGCTTTGCTTAGGGAGTTTACCCCCGACTTTCCAGTAAGCATAATAACGGGAACGTGGGACTGCTTCCTCACAAGGTCAAGAACCTGAAAGCCGTTGAGCTTGGGCATGGCGGTGTCTAGGATAATTAAGTCTGGCTTATGTTTCTCCAGCAACGCTGGTACGAGGCTGCCATCATGAGTTGTGACGGTGCGATAGCCTTCCCCTCTGAGGACGCGGGTGAGCATCTTTAGCAGCTCCTGGTCGTCATCTACCACCAGGATACACGGGCGTCCCACCATTTCCCTGCCGGCTCTCCTTAATAAACTTCTGACTATTGCCGATATCCCTTTCTATTGTGGTTTCATCTTCAGTTTAGGGACGTCGGCTTGCAACCGCATTACAAGGCACTACCTGAAAGCTCACAAAAAATCACAGATTCTTATTATTTTTGTTACATTCAGTAGCGTGCCGTTCGGCAAATTATAGAACATTTTGCGCCACCTGTCAAGGATACCTTTCTGAGAGTATGGTCAGATGTCACGGGAGCCAGAACGCCACTTCACTCTCTTGACTAGCTGGCTATTAGTAGCTAGACTGATTGGACAGTAGATAATGAAGGTCATAGGTCTTACTGGCGGTATAGGTAGTGGTAAGAGCACGGTATCTCGGTTTCTGGCGGAGCTGGGTGCGGTTATTATAGACGCTGACAAGCTGGGTCATGAAGCCTTCGAGCCCGGTACCGAGATATGGCGGGAGGTGGTGGCGGCTTTCGGTCGGGAGATTCTTGGGCCCGACGGCAGGATTGACCGCAACAAGCTGGGTGAAAGGGTATTCGGCAATTCCGATGCTTTAGCCCGGCTGAACCAGACAATACAGCCCCGAATCCGGGCTATGGTTGAAGCTCGTGTCGAGCAGTACCGGCGGCAGGGAGTAGGGGTGGTGGTGCTTGAAGCTCCTCTTCTATTTGAGGTCGGTGACATTAGCGTGGTGGATGAAACCTGGGTTACTGTCGCCTCGGAGGCGACGATACTCGGGCGACTTCAGGAACGCAGCGGGCTGTCTGAGCAGGAATCTCTGGCTCGTATACGCTCCCAGATGTCAAGCGAGGCGCGCATAAAGCGCGCCGATGTGGTAAACGATACCGATTGTAGCCTTGATGAGTTGAAGGCCAAAGTCAGCGAGCTGTGGCAGGGTTTGGAGTTTTAGCTAGTATTTGACATCCACTCATAGCAACTGGTAAAATAGCTAGGTTTGGGAGGCTGACGATTTACGCTATTGTTGAGACTGGCGGTAAGCAGTACAGAGTGACCCCCGGGCAGACGGTAGAGGTAGAACGGCTTGATGTCGCTGAGGGTGGTAAGGTTGAACTGGACAGGGTGTTACTCATTGCTGACGGTGATACGGTAACGGTGGGTAAGCCTACCGTTGACGGTGCCAAGGTAGTGGCTACCTCACTGGGTGAGGGTAAGGGCGATAAGATTATCGTTTTCAAGTATAAGCCTAAGGTGCGGTACCGCAAGAAGACAGGACACCGTCAGTTCTATACCAGATTGACTATTGATAAGATAGTGGGGTCAGTCGAAAAACCAAGCCGTAGAGGGGTGACTAAGAGTGGCACACAAAAAGGGCGGCGGCAGCAGCCGCAACGGACGGGATAGCAACGCAAAGCGTCTTGGCGTGAAGAGATACGCCGGGCAGCAGGTAAACGCTGGGACGATACTGGTACGGCAGCGGGGTACACGCATACACCCTGGTAACAATGTAGGGGTGGGCAGGGATTATACCCTTTTTGCTTTGATTGATGGCGTGGTAAAGTTTGAGCCGTTCAGCCGGGACAGGAGGAAGGTTAGCGTCTGCGCTGGCTGAATAGCATGAAGGATAAGATTCACCCCCAATACTTTACCGATGCCAAGGTAGTGTGTGCCTGCGGCAATACCTTTACCGTCAGTTCCACCAAGAAGCTCCTGAAGGTTGAGCTGTGCAGTAAGTGTCACCCATTTTTCACCGGTGAGCGTAGAGTGGTGGATACTGCCGGGCGTGTGGAACGGTTCAAGCGGCGCTACAAGATGCAAGGTTAGGCAGCTGTTATCGTGTTGTCGTGAGGGACAGGAGCGGGGCGCTGAACCGCTCCTTTTTTTCTTTTGTCGGATGGTTACCCATGGCAGATAGAACTTACTATGGTGGTCAGGCGGTCATGGAAGGGGTGATGATGCGAGGGCGAAAGACCCTGGTAACTGTGGTGCGTCGCCCCAGTGGCAGTCTGTTGGTAGATGTTCAGTCACTGCCGGCTCTCTATACCGGACGGATGAGGAAAACCCCCCTGATACGAGGCATCATAGTCTTGATTGAGACTCTGGTTCTGGGTATCAAGACCCTGCTCTACT
>CAZMZA010000008.1:0-25215 GCA_964570635.1 uncultured Dehalococcoidales bacterium | reverse complement strand
GGGTGATGGTGGTGTCTTGGTCGGCTTTTCACCTTAAGGGGCTCTGGCTACTGCCAGGCTTGACCAGAGGGATGCCAGCTGCACAGAGAGGGCATTCCTCCGGTGTGTAGGTCGGGGTTTCGGCACGGTAACAGCTGAAAAGAGGGACTCCGAACTCCGGTTCTTTCTCGGAGCGGTCGCCCAGAACGCCAATACCTATTACTACACCCCTTTGCTTGGTTGCGGCAGCCATAACTTCGCGTATGGAGCTACCTGTGGTAAGAATATCATCAACGATGAGGACTCGCTCACCAGGATTGACAGCGAAGCCCCGTCTGAAGGTCCTTTCTCCGGAGGCTTCTTTTTCGGCAAATATGCCGCGTACTCCCAGCTGTCGGGCTACCTCGAAGGCTAGAATAATACCGCCGGTAGTGGGTCCGGCCACTACCTGGACGGCTTGATTTCGGAAGTGGTCGGCAATTCTGCGGCACAGCTCTTCAGTGTAGTTAGGGTATTGCAGAACCCGGAACTTTTCCCAATAGACGGGGGAATGGAGGCCTGAGGTGAGCAGGAAATGCCCTCTGAGTATGGCCCCTGACTGCTCGAAGATTTCCTCTACATCATTCACTGCTCAAACCTAGCTCGTAGAGTCAACCATTGGTTCATCAAAGGGGTAGTTGGGGGCAAACCCCCATACCTGTGGCGGCCAGAGTGTTATCCAGGCTTTACCAATTATGTTATCCCGTGGCACCGTCCAGTTGTTGTGGGAGTCGTTGCTATCAATGCGGTTGTCGCCGAGAACAAAGTACTCAGTGGCTGGGACTGTTCTCTCATCCATGGTGTAGTTGGGGGGCCGCTGGTAGGGCTCATCGAGTGGCGAACCATCGATGTACACCGTCTCCGCCTTTATTTCGACTGTGTCGCCGGGCAAGCCGATGATACGCTTAATATAGACGGCTTCGGGGTTGTTAGGCGGGTTAAATACAATGATATCTCCCCTTTCCGGTTGATTGAGATAGTAGGCGGCTTTATTTACTAATAGTCTTTGGCCGTCGTGAAGGTTGGGCTCCATACTCTGGCCGTTTATGACCGAGACCTGTAAGGTGAATTGCAGTGCCAGGAAGATGACAATGGCCATTATCACTGTCATCGCTATGTCGCGGAGAATACCCTTCACTTAACGACTACTTCCTTTCTGCTTTGACCTGAGTAATTATACCCCAACTGTTTCCATCCTTCCAGTCCGCACGTGCCCTCGTCGCTATTCTTGCACTTTTTCTGAACTAGGTGCTAGAATGGCTTTAGAATGGACTATATGGAGCAGGCACTTACCCTGGCCAGGCTGGCTTTGGGTCAGGTTAGTCCTAATCCTGCGGTGGGTGCTATGGTGGTCAGGGGTGGTGTCGTGGTGGGGGAAGGCTATACACAACCACCGGGTTCCTCGCACGCTGAGGTAGTGGCACTCAAACAGGCGGGGGCAGAGGCACGGGGCGGAGTCCTTTATGTTACTCTGGAACCCTGTTGCCACTACGGTCGGACTCCACCGTGTAGTCAGACCATAATTGCCGCCGGCATCAGTGAGGTTCATATGCCAATGCTTGACCCCAATCCTCTGGTTTCGGGGCGGGGCAAAAAGGAGTTAGAGGAGGCGGGTATTAAAACATATGTAGGGGAGCATGAGGAGGAGGCTAGGGAGATTAACGAAGGCTATGCCAAGTTTATTACCACCGGCATGCCTTTTGTGACAGCTAAGTTTGCTGCCAGCCTGGACGGGAAGATTGCCACTAAGAGTGGTGATTCGAAGTGGATTAGCGGTGAGGAGGCAAGGAAGTATGTTCACAATCTGCGTCATGCCACTGACGCTATTATGGCTGGGGTAAATACTATTCTGGCTGATAACCCTCATCTCACCGCTAGGATTTCTGGCGGCCGGGGTGGAACGGCCAGGAAGCAGCCGCTAAGGGTAATTGTGGACGGTAAAGGGCGCACGCCGTTATCTGCCCAGCTGTTTAGAGAGCCAGGCAAGTCAATTGTGGCAATGGGTAGAGCGGTTTCAGCTGAGGAAGCAGCGCGTTTTACCGAGGTCGGTGCCGAGCTGCTGGAACTGCCCTCGCTTGAAGGGAGGGTAGATTTGGAGAAGTTGCTGCGAGCCTTAGGCGAGAGGAACGTTACCAGTGTTCTGGTTGAGGGAGGTGGCACGCTCCTCGGTTCACTGTTTGACCACGGGCTTGTGGATAAGGTTGTCGCCTTCATTGCTCCCGTCATCATTGGTGGTGACGAAGCAAGGACGGCTGTCGGCGGTGAAGGGGTTGATAAAATAGTAGGCTCATTAAAGCTGGGGCGCGTTCGTGTGGAAAGGTTTGGCGAAGACGTTATGATTAGCGGATATGTGGGAGCGAGAGGTGGTTAGGTGTTTACTGGCATTGTAGAAGAGGTGGGCAGGGTTGTCTCGGCACAACCGCAAAGGCTGGTTATCGGTGCCAGTACGGTTCTGGCGGGAATGGAACCTGGTCACAGTATTGCCGTTAACGGGGTGTGCCTGACGGTAACGGATTTTAATGCCACTTCTTTCGCGGTGGACCTAATGGCTGAGACATTGGAGCGAACTAACCTTGGGCTGCTTTCGAGTGGAGATGCCGTCAATCTGGAGAGAGCCCTGGCCCTGGGGGGGTGGCTGGGTGGTCATCTGGTCCAGGGCCATGTTGATGCTACCGGCAGGGTAGCCTCCATTACCTGGGAAGGCGAGGCGATGCTGATGAGGTTTGACGCTCCGCCAGAGGTGATGCGCTACGTGGTGGAGAAAGGTTTTATTGCCTTAGATGGTATTAGCCTGACAGTGATAGCCAGGGATGTCAGTTCGTTTCAGGTTTCCGTTGTTGAGTATACTCGCCAGCACACCATTCTAGGGAACCGGCGGGTGGGTGATTTGGTTAATCTGGAAGCGGATATTATTGCTAAGTATGTGGAGCAGTTGAACGTGGCTCGCAGCACCGGGATAACCGTGGATTTTCTGGAGGAGCACGGCTTCCTGCGAGCTTGAGTTATTACAGCTTCTGCCGAGGAGGATAAGCATGGCAGTATCAAGTGTTCTTGAAGCTATTGAGGATATAAAGGCAGGCAAGTTCGTTATCATAGTTGACAACGAGGATAGGGAAAATGAGGGTGATTTGGCTATGGCTGCCGAGAAAATCAGCCCTGAAGCCATCAACTTCATGGCGAAGCATGCCAGGGGTCTGATTTGTGTGCCGGTTGTTGGCGAGCGGCTGGATGATCTGGGGCTGCCTTTGATGGTGAATGAGAATACCTCAAGGTTTGCTACCGCCTTTACCGTCTCAGTCGATGCCAAGAACGGGGTGACTACCGGTATTTCAGCAGCCGACAGGGCCAAGACAATACAGACAATAGTTGACCCGTTAGCGAAGCCTGACGACTTGGTGCAGCCGGGCCATATGTTTCCTCTTAGGGCACGTGAGGGCGGTGTCTTGGTGCGGGCGGGACATACTGAGGGCATAGTTGACCTGGCCCAGATGGCGGGTCTTTATCCGGGAGGAGTCATCTGCGAGATTATGAATGAGGATGGCTCGATGGCACGGCTGCCTCAGCTCGAGGAGATGTCGGATAAGTACGGGATTAAGATAGTCACTATAGCTGACCTTATTGCTTATCGCTGGCGTTACGAGAGGCTCGTGCACCGGGTAGCTGAAGCTAAATTGCCTACGGCTTACGGTGAGTTTACCGCTATCGGCTACAAGAGTGATATAGACCCTGATGAACATTTAGCCTTGGTTCTGGGCGATATATCGACTGATGAACCTGTCTTGGTCCGAGTTCACAGTGAATGCGTTACTGGCGACGTATTCGGCAGTCTTCGTTGCGACTGCGGTCAGCAGGTAGCTCTGGCCATGCAGAATATTGCCGAGGAGGGGCGGGGAGTTTTCCTGTATATGAGACAGGAGGGAAGAGGTATTGGTTTCCATAATAAAATTCGTGCCTATGCCCTTCAAGATAAGGGGCTGGATACAGTGGAAGCCAATTTGGCCTTGGGTTTTGCTCCAGACCTGCGGGACTACGGTATAGGTGCTCAAATCCTGGCGGAACTGGGCCTGCACCGGATTCGGCTGCTCACCAACAATGCTAAGAAGGTGATTGGCTTGGAAGGTTACGGGCTTGAAGTGGTGGAGACGGTGCCCATTATCACTCCTCCCCACGAATACAATCGGCGTTACCTGCAGACAAAGCAGAAGAAGCTGGGTCATCTGTTAGGAATACCCGAGGCGGAGATCAGTTAGACCGGGTGACAAGGTCAGGCCTTTTATGATATGGTCTTCGGAAAGTGACGGCGGGCAGTTTATGGCTAATCTCGCAACAAGGAGGAAGTAATGAGCCAGCATTTTGAAGGGGTGCTTCTGGGGAAGGGACTCAAGTTTGGTGTGGTGGTGTCGCGTTTTAACGAATTCCTTACCAAAAAGTTACTTGAGGGGGCGGAGGACGCTTTGCTTCGTCACGGTGTGAATCAAGAGGATATAGAGATTGCCTGGGTACCAGGCTCTTTTGAAATTCCACTGATAGCCAAGAAGCTGGCTGAAACCAAGCGGTTTGATGCTATTATCTGTCTCGGTACGGCGATTCGGGGGGGTACACCTCACTTCGAATATATCGCTGCCGAGGTCACCAAGGGTATTGCCAAGGTGGGGTTGGAGAGCGGACTGCCTATTATCTTTGGCGTAATCACGGCTGATACTCTGGAACAGGCTATTGAGCGCTCGGGGACCAAGATGGGGAACCGGGGCTTTCAAGCTGCGGTAGAAGCCATTGAAATGGCCAATTTGGTTAAGGGTATAGCCTGATTACTTGTCCGCTGGTGAATCACTTAATCTGGTCGGTACTGAGAGCCGGGGCTTAAGGTCTGTATTCTGCGCATGCCCATTAAGACACGATACCAGACTTACCCCGGCCCGATTTGTATCTTTACGGTGTATATGTCTGAGAAACTCTCGGCTGTTCTACTCAGTCAGTAACCTTGCAGACTGTATCTCCCCTCCTGACACGGTCGGTGACTTTCACTCCCACCGAGTCTCCCCTCTTAGCCTCTTGTACGTTCACGTTATTAATCTGCATTGATTCCACAACGAATTCCAGGTCAGTGGTGTGGCCCTGAATGTGGATTCTATCGCCAATTTTCAGGGGTGCCGTCAGTTCAATACCAGCCACCACAGGTCGGGCAAAGAAGTCGGACACCTTTCCAATTACTTCCTCAGGCATTTACCCACCTCCTATCTGATTAGTGTGAGCCGTGTTGTTTATCTTGAAATTTAGTATACGCCATCTGTTCTGTGTAATCAATGTTTATGTAGGTCTTTGACATGCTATCATCCAGTGTATATAATTAGCCTGGCGGCAAGTGTTTTCTGAGGCTAGCATTGGCTAAAAGGGGTAAATCAATCGTGGTGAATGAACAGGAGCAGGACATCGAACGTATCAACCAGCGCCTCGATATGTTTGATGAGCGCTTGGACAATATCGACTCACTGATTACGGCGGCAGTTGAAAGGGTAATGAACCAGCCGGTGACCATTAACATAACCTGTCCCCATTGCGGCAAGAACGTAGAGATTTCAATAATAGGTAACCACAAGGCAACACATTAGACCGGCGAACTTTAGAGGCATCATCTCCTCGGCAAAAGGGCGGTTAGCTCAGTTGGTTAGAGCACTGCGTTGACATCGCAGAGGTCAGTGGTTCAAGTCCACTACCGCCCACCATTAAGGTAATAATATTACCTTAAATCAAATTACAACGTTATACACTGCAATAGCGAACTAGCTGAGAAACAATTAACTATGGCAAGAATATCACCGAAAGAGAGCGCGAAGCTCCACACAAGGTACCCATTATCTAGCGTGTTTATCTATAATGGTGCCACTGTTGTCCATTACGTGCTTGGTGGAATTGGAATAATCCTGGGTTATGCCTCTTGGGTAGGTTACTTAGTGGGTTCACTATATCTTGCATTCTCGTTTGTGGAGATGTACGTACACATGCCGCTCAAAGTATGCCCAAATTGTGTTTATTACAAGCTGGATAGCTCCCTCTGTATATCAGGCTTGAACGTAATATCAAGGAAAATCGCAAAAGAAGGAAATGTGGAAGCCTTTCCAAATCGTGCTAAAGGCTTATTTTGCCCTAACAACCTGTATTTAGCCAGCTTGGCTATTCCCATCATCGCGATGATTCCCGCACTAATTCTGAACTTCTCTTTCCTTGTGCTGGCCATACTACTCATTGTAGTCGGACTGCTTCTTTTCCGTTTCTTCGTGATATTTCCCCAAATAGCATGTGTTCACTGCCGGGCGAAGAACATTTGCCCACAGGCTCAGTCAATGGGCTTGAGCAGTAAACGGCCAGCTTGAGTAAGAAGCGAGCAGTTGCTGCTACGAAGGGATAAGCTGTTTCTCCTCAAACATTTGTATCCTCTATACTGCTGCCTTATTTGGAGAGGGGAGCACTGCATCAAATTGAACTACGTCATTGAGGTTGGAGGGTAGATTGAAGTTGTATTAGACCTATGGCATTGGTATGTCTAATGCCTTGCCAACAAGAACGGATAGTTTTAGGTGTGCCTCTCTAGCTTTTTGTACCGTAGTATCGTCGCTAGACATCATTCCGAGTAACTTAGACAGCTCGGCAATCTGTGTAACAATCTCTCTCGTCAAATCATCAGCATTTTGTGGTTGTTCCATAACTGGCCTCCTGGCTGTATGGCATTGTATCAAATAAGCATCCCGCCCAGCAAACCCCTTGTGTCCTCTACATTACTGCCTTATTTGGAGAGGGGAGCATGGACAAATAGGAGAGGGGGGGCACCCGTACCTAAATTAACATAACCATTGACACCCACTACTGCGAGGAATCGTTTTTTGAAGAATAATCATATACGGGGCACACTACCCTGAACCATAACCTCAGCCCTACGTTTCCATTATCTCGTATACACTTAATATCAGTATATTCACCTACACCCCAATTATTACTACTATTCCACTCATATACATACGAGCCAAGCCAATCATCTTCTGCCCCAAATATATCAGCATATATTTTTGAGAAATCCACTCCTGATAGGGTAAGTAACAAAGATGTTGGAGTTCCTATGTATGAACCTGTCACTATGTCCATAACTTTGTAAATTACCTCTTCTTTAAATCCTCCGTCCTGTTCGTATGCAGTCGCAAATAGTCTAAGAGAATCGCTCACCTCTTCGGTCTCAAATATTAACAAGGTTACTGGTATTACGTCATCTTGTTTGAATTCAAAATAATCTTTATGCGGGACAGGTGTTTTCAATGTGTTCTCCCCATCAGTTACAACAAAACCAACTTGTATCTCGCCCGTTAACGCTTGCTGCCGCATAATATCCCATAGTTCCCTAAAACTTTCTCCTTCCTCTCCGTTTTCGTGGACTCCTATCCTTTCGAGCCATATTTGAATAGGGGGATTCAGAGTCTTGACCGAAGACAGAACAACATCTGATTCGCCAGCTTGATTATAAGCCTTAACTTCGTAACGATAGCTTGTAGCTGGTCTCAGTCCACTATTAACATAACTTTGCGTGTTCTCTGGCAGTTCCATAATTTCTTTACCATCTCGAAAGAGTAAAAACCCGTTCTCATTATTTGAGTTATCTTTCCAAGTCAGCTTTACTTGAATGGCAGACATCGGTTTTGCAATCAGTTCACTAGGAGCTTTAGGAGGTATCTTCATGATTTCTGCTTTCCAGTTGGCATACCAGATATACCCCCCAAGCACAAGTAGACTAAGAGCAATTACAAGAAAACCAACCTTTATGACTTTTCCCTTATCTCCCATATCCTAATTATACACCCGTAACAGAGTTGAGCGTCGTAGACATTGACACCCACTACTGCGAGGGATAGAATTTTGGTATGTAAGCTTATTGTTTTAACCTTTTGGATAAGAGGTTTTATGTTTTATGTGTGGTATAGGTGGTATAAGGTGTAATGGGTGAAGAAAGCAACATATCGAAGAAAATCTTTAGGCAACTAAATAGACTTTTGGTTGAAAAGTCTACACAAGCAGAAATCATCAACCATAAGCTTGAAAAGGGATTAGGTAATGAACAAATTATTAGGGAATTGTTAAAGGACTTTTTGCCGAGTCGATATGGAGTTGCCAAAGGTAAAATTATTAATAGCCAAGGAGATATGAGTAAACATTGTGATATTATTATCTATGATAGACTGAATTGCCCCAAATTATTCATTGACGAAAATAATAATCAAATATTACCTATCGAGGGAATATATTGCATACTTGAAGTAAAAACTACTCTCAACCGTTCTATTTTGGATAAGGTTTTTAAAAACTTTTTGTCTCTGCATAGTTTGTTAGGCACTCGAAGTGACAGGTCTACTAATGACTTTCTCTATATTTGTCCCCCACAACTTTCCATAATTGCATTCGGGGACAAGCGTCCACTTGATAAGATAAAAAACGACTTTCAGGAACTCAATGAGAAATACGCTGTAATAGATAGTTTTTCTTCTTACAGCAAGAAATCACCTGGTTTTAAACGATGTACGGGTAAAAAATATCTAGTATCATCAATCGATGTTTTAAGCAAAGGCTCGGTATACCATATGCTTGACGGTTCTATTGAGATTGGCAAATGGGGAGAATATACTTTGGGAATTGTATTAACGGCTCTTCTAGGACATCTGAATGAAATCAGATTAGAGCGTACAGATTTGATAAATTATTTCAACTATCTCATGGTAGAAGGAAGACATCCTAGAAAAAAGGCATAATAAAAAGGGAGAACGCTCACCACAAACGCTCCCCCTCTAAAGCTTACAATCCAAACCGGGTGTTGGGGCTAGGCTATGGATCCCTCCAGCCCGTAGGATTGAAAGGTGTCCTTCATCGCCTGTATCTCGTCCTCCTGATGTGGCCTGGCTTCGGGCAGCTTGTAGGTCATGCCCAGTCTCTTGTATTTATTGCTTCCGAGCTGGTGAAAGGGGAGAATATCAACCCTTAGCACGTTCATCTCGCTGACGAACTCAGCCGTAGCTTTAATATTTTCGGCTGAGTCGTTGCACCCCGGTATCGCCGGTATGCGTATTACCATCGGCTTTCCGCTTTGAGAAATCCTTCTGGCGTTATTCAAAATGAGTTCGTTACCCGCACCGGTAAGCTCCCGGTGTCTTTCCGTGTCCATGTGCTTGAGGTCGTAATAGACCAGGTCAACGTGGTCCAGGATTTCTTCCATGACCTCCCACTTTACGTGTCCGGAGGTATCTAGAGTGGTGTGTATGCCGTATCGCTGGCATTCTTGGAAAAGGGACTTCAGGAACTCCGGCTGGTAGGCTGGTTCCCCGCCCGATGCGGTAACCCCGCCACCCGAGTTGCGGTAGAACAGTTCGTCTTTCCTGACAATCTCCACCACCTCCCCTACCGTCATAGCCCTGCCTGAGATAGCCCTGGCCTCGGAAAGACATGCCTCAACGCATAGCCCGCAGGCCCGGCACAGGTTGTGGTCAATGACTATAGACCCGTCCGGATTTATCCGGCTCGCCCCTGAGGGGCATGCCTCGACACACCTGGTACACCTGACACACAGTGACTCGAAATAGAAGAGCTGTGGCAATTCCTCCTGTGATTCGGGATTATCACACCAGATACATCTTAAGGGGCACCCCTTGAAGAAAACGGTGGTCCTGATACCGGGGCCGTCGTTGATGGAAAACCTCTGTATGTCAAATATGTAACCCAGTTTTGTCTCCTCAGAGGTTGGGCCGGGCTCCGGGTGGGCCGCCTGCTTGCTGTGAGCATCCATCAATTATCGTCTGCCTTCCTGCGGTCCTCATTCGCCACCAATCCTGGCTAGTACGGATTGTACCTCCGTGGGCACCTGTCTATCAAGCCAGCTCTGAGCCTTTATAGGGCAGCCAAAAGATTGTATAATACCCCGTTAGGTTGGTCATTACGCTCGGCGGAAGGGAAGCCAGGAACAGGAGCGAGAATAATATACAGGGGGGTCTTGATAATGTCGCTGGTTAAGTATGAGAAGAGGGGTGGGATTGCCAGGATAACCTTGAATCGCCCCAGAGTGCTGAACGCTATGAATTTTGGTCTGTTGAAGGAGCTGAATGAGGCGATGGGCGATTTTCAGAATGACGATGAGCTGCTGGTGGCCATTGTCACCGGGGCAGGGGAGAAGGCATTTTGCGTCGGTGCCGATATAAAGATGATGCTCCCCTCTCTGAAGACGGCGCGGGGCAAACCATGGGAATTTCCCGGTGGCATAATGCGGGAGACTCAGGTGTATAAGCCGGTGGTGGCGGCGGTCAATGGCTTTTGTCTGGGAGGGGGGCTGGAGATTGCCCTGGTCTGCGACTTGAGGATTGCCGCTGACAATGCCTCTTTTGCTCTGACTGATGTGAACCTGGGGCTTATCCCCGGTCAGGGTGGTATTCAGCGACTGATGCGTCTCATCCCCAGGACCGTGGCGGCGGAAATGATTCTGACGGGTCGCTCTATGGATGCGGATGAGGCTTACCGGGTCGGTCTGGTCAACAAGGTGGTGCCGCTCGGTGAGCTGATGACGGTGGCTGAGGAATATGCCAGAGCTATCTGCCGCGCCGCGCCGCTTGCCGTCTTGGCGGCGAAGGAGGCGATGGTTAGCGGTGCCGATATGACACTGGCTCAGGCCCTGGAGCTGGAACTCAAGATGTTCGATTTTCTGGTGGGTACTGAGGACTTCGATGAGGGAATCGCGGCATTTACTGAAAAAAGAGACCCCGTGTTTAAGGGGAGATAAACGGAGTGCCTGTAGTCAGTGACCCTTCCTAGACGGTTAGCCTTCGCTTCATGACTACCAGCGATAGGAAGAAGAAGAGGGCAGTCAGAGCGATGATAATAGCCAGGGCCCAGACAAGCTCAAGTCGAAATTCTCCGTTGACTAGCGCCCGGGTGAGGTGAACCACCGGTGTGAGTGGCGCTATCCAGCTCAGAGTCTGCACCAGCTCGGGGAAATGGGAGAGGGGAAAGAAGACTCCGCTGAAGAAAACCATCGGCGTTATAAACAGGCTGAAAAAGTAATTAAAACTGTAGATGGACGGCACAACGGCGCTGAAAAGTACCGAGATGGCAGAAAACATTATGCCCTGCAGGAATGAGACCAGGGGTATGAGTACCGCCCAGGGTGAGTGCACCAGTTGGAAAGCGGCGGCGATAGCCAGAATAACAATACCGGTCATTAGTGAGCGCGTGGCGCCCCAGAAGATTTCACCGGCAACCACGTCCTCAACGGTCAGAGGAGTGGCAATGATGGCGTCGAAGGTTTTCTGGTACTCCATCCGGATGTAAGTGCCATAAGTACACTCGAAGCTGGCACTGAACATGGCGTAGCTGGCGATTATGCCGGGGGCGACGAAGGCAATGTACTCCTGACCATTAACCAGACCGACATACGCCCCCAGCCCCAGGCCCATGGCCAGCAGAATAATAATCGGTTCCGCCACGAAAGCCGGTGCTTCTGAGTGCCATAGTTTGAAGAAGACGTCCGAATTACGCTGCCAGACCCTAATAAAACGCCAGGAGAAGACTCTCATTCCGTCAGCGACCTCCCGGTGAGTCTGAAGAAGACGTCTTCCAGCGTGGCTGACCTTCGCGTCAGGCTTTCTGAGGGATTTAACAGCCCCTGGCTCGCCTCGTCAGATACGGTGTGGAAAACGTAAATCCTGTCTCCCGCATCTTCGAAATCGAGGCGGCGGCGCTCCAGTTCCTTGATGACCTCATTCTTTCTGCCTGAGTTTACCTCAATCTCCCATACCTCATTGCCCACGTACCGGGCAATAAGTTGCTGCGGGGTGTCCACCGTCAGGATTCTGCCCTGATGCATTATGGCCACCCGGTCGCAGAGGGCAGCTGCCTCCTCCATATTCTGGGTGCACAAGAGCTGGGTAACGCCCTGGGACTTGAGTTCACCAAGCTTGCGCCAGACTAGGTATTTGGTTTGAGGGTCAAGTCCGATTGTCGGCTCGTCAAGAATCAAAATTCTGGGCAGGTTAATCAAAGCCCTGGCCAGCAGTAGACGCCGCTTCATGCCTCCGGAAAGCTCCCTGATGTCGCTATTAGCCTTGCTTTGGAGTTCAAACAGGTTCAGGACTTCCGTACTGCGGCGACGTGCCTCATCTCTGGGTATGTCGAAGTACCGGGCGAAAGTCAGCAGGTTCTGAAGTACCGAGAGGTCGAGGTCGAGGTTGTCCAGCTGTGGGACAACGCCCAGGACAGCCTTCACCTCCCGGGAGTATGTCCTCAGGTCCATCCCCAGTACCCGTATGTCGCCTCTGGTGGGGGGTGAAACGGCAGTTATCATCCTGATGACAGTGGTCTTGCCGGCTCCATTAGGCCCCAAGAGGCCAAAGCATTCGGCTTCGCCTACTTCCAGATTGACGGTATCCACTGCCAGCAGGTCTCTATATTTCTTGGTCAGGTCTTTGGTCTCAATAACGTTCATTGAACACCAGGCTTGATTAATATGGGGTTCGTGTCAATCATATCAACTCGGGGATATAGTGGCAACCTTCTTGCCTTGGCTAGGGCTTAAGAGCTATTATGTTAGAATAACATGGGACTTATAGGAACTGGCTCTGGCTAATCCCAGACTCACGGAGATAAAACAAATGGCATATAGAGACTACCAGAGATTCAGATTAGGTCCTGTGGGTATCCTGATAGTCATAAACTTACTGCTGTTTGTGGCTACCTTTATTTCACAGGACCTAATCTTTCTGCTCGGGCTTCAGCCGGCAACTTTTCCTGCTCGGCCGTGGACAATAGTGACCAGCATGTTTGTCCACGGCGGCTTCGGGCATATCATAGCCAATATGTTTACCCTGTACTTCTTCGGAAATTACCTGTCGCGGCTGGTCGGAGAGCGCAGGTTCCTCATCGTCTATTTCGGCGGAGGTATACTGGGTAACATTTTGTTCCTGCTTCTGGCGTCGCCTTTCTACGTGGGTATCGGTGCCTCCGGGGCCATCTTTGCTTTAGGTGGGGCACTGGCGGTGATGAGGCCCAGGCTTAGGGTGTTTGTCTTCCCCCTGCCAGTCCCCATGCCACTGTGGGTCGCGGTAGCTGGGGGTTTCCTCGTACTGTCCATCTTCCCGGGTATAGCCTGGCAGGCTCATCTCGGCGGTCTGCTTTTCGGTCTTATTGCCGGCTATTTCTTCAGGAGGAGGGAGCGCCAGTTCGTTTAGTCTGAAGCGGTTTGATAGGTAGCGATGATAAACTTTGTTGAGAATCTAGTCAGGCAGGCGGGTGATGTGCTGCTTTCCCACTTCGGTAAGGACGGGGAACTGCTGACACTGCGTACGTCAGTCAAGGAGGCGGTGACCAAGTATGATAAGATGGTTGATGAGCTGATGGTGCGGGGAATCAGGGATGGGTATCCGCACCATAGTCTGCTTACGGAGGAGAGCGGTTTGCTGAAGGGGGATGCCGACTGGCTCTGGGTTGTGGATTCTCTCGATGGCACCAGTGCCTTTGCCAACTCCAACCCCCTGTTTTCGGTTTGCCTGGCGGTGATGCACCGGGGTGAACTACTTCTGGGTGCAATCTATGCCCCGGCGATTAACGAATTCTATCTGGCGGAAAAGGGTAACGGCGCCTATCTTAATCAGAGAAGGATTCATGTCTCGGAAGGTAGTGACCTTCGGCAGAGTTATCTCTTTTACTGTGAAGGGGGGGAGAGGGACAGGTCAAGAACCGGCAGGATTATAGGGAGGGTTTATCCGGAGGTTATGGATTTACGCAAGTTGGGCTCGGCCGGTCTGGAAACGGCCTGGGTTGCGGCTGGGAAGGGGGAAGCCTACTTCACGACCAAGATTGAGCCCTGGGATGTTGCCCCGGGGGTTTTGCTGGTTCGAGAGGCAGGGGGTGAGGTGACCGACCTTGAAGGCAATGAGTGGAAGCTGGAGAAAAGCGACCTGCTCTTCTCCAATGGTAAGGTTCACTCGAGCATACTTGATTTGCTACGGCAAGACGTAGCTAAAGACAGCAGAGGAGGCTAAAGCAATGTCAGGAGACCTGAGGACCTGGATAGAGAAGCTGGAGGCCGGGGGTGAACTGAAGAGGGTAGCCGCCAAGGTGGACTGGGACGGGGAGATTGCCGAGATTCGCCGTCAGGTTCTGGTGGAGCGGGGACCAGCTTTGCTCTTTGAGAACATCAAGGACCACGAAGATACGTGGTGTCGGCAGCTAGTCGTCGGTGACCTGGCCGGGACGGGCCGTGTTGCTCTTATGCTGGGTGTGCCTAAAGGCACTCCTCGCGGCGATGTCCTGCAGCTATTGAGGAAAAGGCTGAGAGAGCCGGTAGAGCCGGTGTATTTTGATGCCGGCCCGGTGAAAGAGAACGTGGTCAGGGGTAAGGACGTGGATTTGTTTCAGGTTCCGGTCCCCAAGTGGCACCCGCTTGATGGGGGGCGGTATATCAACACCTGGTGTGGCGTGGTGACGATGGACCCGGATAACGGGAAGCACAACGTGGGTCTCTACCGGGGTATGATACTGAGCCGGAATAAGATTGGCGTGTTGTTGATTCCGGCCAAGGGGTGGGGTACGCACTATGACAAGTACCAGCAGATGGGGAAGCCCATGCCCGTAGCGGTAGTTTACGGTTGGGACCCTTCAATGGCCTTTATGGCTGCCTTGCCGTTGGCTGGTATGGGCGAGTATGAAATAATGGGTGCTATTCGGCAGGAGCCGGTGCCCCTGTGCCGGTGTGAGACATCAGACCTGAAGATACCATGCTCAGCAGAGATAGTCGTGGAAGGGACCATCTCAACTGACCCGGCAAGCTATGAGATGGAGGGGCCTTATGGAGAGGTATTCGGCTTTTACGGTGAGCAGCAAAGAAGACCGGTGCTGAAGGTTGATTGTATTACCTACAGGGATAATCCCATTTATGTCGGTGCTCTGACGGGTGTTTCCAAGCCCGGAGTTGTCGTTTCTGACGAGGGTACGTCACTTTATATGGGTCTCGCCGCTATTATGTGGAACACGCTGGAGCTCCAGGGTATTCCCGGTATCCTGGATATCGTGCCGGCACACGTAACTGCGGTCAAGATTCGCAAGACTTACCAGGGTCAGGCGCGGCAGGTGGCGGCGGCACTGTGGGGGGCAAGGCTGGGCATAAACTCGGCCAAGGTGGTCATAGTCGTGGAGGAAGACGTGGATATCCATAACCCGGCGGCACTGCTGAGAGCGATATTACTCCACGTAGACCCAGCTAGGGACGTGATTGTTTATCCTATAGAGCTCGGGGAACTGGACCCGGCCTACTCAACTGAGGCTCGCGATGAGCTGAGATATGGAGCCGCGCTGCAGAGCAAGATGCTCATTGACGCCACGGTTAACTGGACTACCCATCCGGTGAAGGAGGAGTGGGGTGGACGCAGACTGCCCCCGATTTGCAACGAACCTCTCGCTGACCTGGTTGAGATGGTACGGAAGCGATGGCAGGAGTATGGTCTGTGATATGCCGCGAGCCGAGACTATGTTGACCTGAAGGAGAAGTATTGTGGATGTAGTTTCAGAGGTTGCCGATAGTATTTACATGATCGGGCACTATTCTGAGGGCTCGATATATGGTTTCCAGGCGTTCCTTATTGACGGTGACAGGCCGGCTCTTATCGAACCGGGGCCAGCAAGCTTTATCCCTAAAGTCATAGAGGGGTTACAGAAGCTGGGCTGTGATGTCGGCTCGCTGGCATACATCATCCCGACGCATATTCATGCTGACCATTGTGGTGGTACGGGGCATCTGGCGGAGTACGCACCCAATGCCCGGATTATAGCCCACAAGACGGGGGCCAAGCATCTTATCGACCCGACGAAGATGATGGCAGCTACAAGGGAATCCTGGGGTGAGGACTATGAGTCTGAAATTGGGACGGTGATGCCTGTCCACCGGGGGCAAATCGACGTTATCAGTGGGGGTGAGACCATAGACCTGGGCGAAAGAACCCTTGCTATAATCCATACCCCCGGACACGCCAGACATCACATCTGTCTCTATGACGCTAACGGCGGTGAGTTGTTCTGCGGCGAGTCTTTGGGCTTTTTATTGGAGGGAGAGGAAATAGCTTTATTACCGATTGCCTCTCCACCCATATTTGAACTCGACCAGCAATTGGACACTATTGACCGGTTGAGGGGACTGAGACCGACGACGCTGTTCTTCAGTCACAATGGTGTGAGGCATGATGCCGGTAGATGTATAGAGCTTGCTGAAGAAAATGTCAGGGCATGGGGTGACTTGGTACTCAGGGCGTTACAGGATGGCGAGAGTCTGGAGCAGATAAAGGCAAGGCTTACCGCTATCGTGGAGAAACTGCAGCCAGGCAGGGTGGAACTATTTTCACGGTTCCTGGACTGGAATACGGTTGGCTACACTGGCTACTTCACCCAGAAGGGTGTGGTACCGCGTAAGGCTGAAGACAGAGAATAGTCGGCTAACCACCGCTTTTTGCGGTATCTAAGTCCTGGTAGAAATGCCGCGTCTGCCATTGTTCCAGGTATCGGATTACTTCGTCGTCACTGAGGTCAGGCCAGTAGCGGTAGAAGTCGGATATATGGTAGTCAGTCATGTAGGCGGTGGCGCAGGCTACCACTTTGTCGGCCACTTTTTCTAGCTGCTTCAATGCTTTTACCGCGGCAACGGGTACAGCCACAACGATTTCACTGGGGTGGCGGTGGCGCACCGATTCAACTGCTGCCATCATGGTAAAGCCTGAAGCCAGTCCGTCATCTACAATTATCGCTGTCTTACCATTTAACCTGAGGAGTGGCCGATTGCTCCGGTATAGTATGCTCCGCTGTCTGATATCGGCTTTTACTCTGGTGGCATCGTATTCTATCTGCCGGCGGTTCAAGCCCATTCTGCTTATCGCTTCCTCGTTGAGGATAATTGTTCCGTCGTCGGCAATAGCGCCAAAGCCCGCTCCGGGGTTAAGTACCATCGAAATCTTGCGGCAGATAACCAGGTCGAGGTCAGCTTTAAGTGCGTTAGCCAGTTCCACCGCTAGCGGCACACCTCCGTTAGGGATGGCAAGGACTACCACGGGTCGTTTTTCGTAGTCGTGCAGTTCGGCGGCCAGCTGTCTGCCAGCATCATGCCGGTTCTCGAAGATAACTTGCGGGGTGGTAAAATCCACTGTCCTGCTCCGTCTCCATATCCACTATTTTAGCCTAATTGCGTTGTGAAATGAAAGCCCCGTTGTCGTTAAATGGCGTAGAGAAAGTGTGTATTTTGGATTAGCCGGTGGGTGAGTGCTGCCACTAGCTAGAGTTATGGCAGGTAAAAGGCAGTAAGGCTTCAAGCCTTACTGCCTTTGAGAGTGAGAAAGCTACTGAATCCTGTCGGCTGCCTCACTCCTTTTCCAACTCGAGGATGGTGACCAGTCCGTGGCCACATCCGCTTCCTTGCTGGAGGCTCATCTCAAGCTCCCTGAGGGCGTAGCCCAGATGGGGCTCGATGATATTAGCCCTGACATCTCCAACCTCGGAACGGTGGATGATGGTGATGAGCTGTCCGATTTCTGCCATGACCGTCTTCAACGGCTGAGGGTAATACCACTCTATCTCAGTTTGGGGGTAAGTCCCCAGCGGGTCGTAGTGACTGAGCAGGGCGATAACATATTCTACCAGGGTATTCCAGCATTTCTGGAACATGGTGTAAAACGCATTCGCGGCGAAGAAGCCGTCTCTGGGGACATAGTTAACCAGAAGCTCTTCCAGGTCGGTTCGAGTATTGGGCTCAAACAGAGAGTTGACGTGTTTACGGAGTGGCTGGGCATACACATTGTAGTCCCTGGTATCCATATGGCGACCGACAAGCACCGAGCGGTCGAAAAGACGCTTCAGCTTGATGTTAACCCCGGACTGTCGGCTCGCACTTTCCACGATACCGAAAACCTCCTGGCGAGAGAGGAGAGCCAGGTTGAGCGCGGTGAGTTCGGCATCTTGTCGCTCCTGCTGGGTGTAGATATAGGAGATGAGGTAGTTCATCCACTGGTCTTGGCTGAGGTCGTTGCTCCACAGCGTTTGCCATTCGTAGGAATAACGGCCAAGCCAGTCACCGACGATGATGGAGCCATTTCGGCCATGCTGGGCCAGCTCGGCAAGCAGCTTAACATTCTGTTCGCGGCTGTTGTGGGAAAGAGTCCCGTAGGAGGCGAGGTAGAGGTCATAGGGCTCCTCAGCCTCCAGGTCAAGTTCGTTAAAGTTACCCTGAACGAATCTGGTGATGGGGTTGTAGTCGTAGATAGCCTCAGCTTGAGCTATAAGTCCCGGGTTAAGCTCGATTCCCTTATAGCACTGCAGACAGCCGGGCCCAATGACGGCATTAGCATGGGTGGAGAGTCTCGTGTCTCCCCGCTTCGCCCCCATAAGCAGTTCGTAGCCGTCGCCGCCACCGCAGCCCAGGTCCAGGACTCGGAGTCCTTTCCCCAGGTAGCTCTTCTGGTCTATGAGTTCTTGCAGGTAAGGCTGGAGGAATAAACGCATCACTTCGTCCTCCCACAGCCGCCTTACATTGTCGTACTTACCGGTCAGACCGCTGACCTTGCGGTACTGGCCGCTGCTTACAGCCTCATCATAAGCTGTTCTTCGATACATTGTTCACCTCCACGATACGTGGTCACTGTTCATGCTATACTTCGGAGTATACGTTCAGTCTCGGCAGTATCCCGGGAACCTCTCGGAATATGGTTTCGGTGAGGTCGGACGGGATATGGTCTACGGGGAGCTGAAGCATCTGTTGCATCCTATCGTAGGCCTGCACTAAGACCTCGTCCCTCTCCTTGCTCTCAAAGGGGTAGGGAAGGGACAATTCACCTGCCCGCATTTTGGGGCGAATGTAGCGGATGAAGAGTTTCTCTGGGGTGGACATAACCTGCCTTATCTGGTCCAGGGATGTAGCAAGCTCCGTCTCATTTACCTTGGGTGCTTGGAGGAGGGATTTAACCATGCCGATGTGGACATCATCTAGCACTGCTTGAAGCGGGCAGAAGGTGTTGGTCTTATCCAGCAGGCCGAAGGCATAGTGGACGTATTGGGCACCGCTGAGGGCGACAACTATATGGGAGAAAAGCTTCTCCACAGTGGCCTGAATACCGGGTACCTTCACATCGGCTACTCCGGCTGTGGAGTAGCCGGGAAGCCCATAGTAGCGGGCCATCTGAACGCAGTCGACATTATAGTGATTGAACTCGGGTACACCGTAGGAATCAGCCAGGTCGTCCAGCCCTGCCCTGGTGGGCACGCTGCCGTAGATGACTGGAGCCCCTGGTTCAGCGAGCTGGCTCAGTGTGATGCCACATAGTATTTCAGCGTTTATCTGAGCCACTATGCCATCCTCTTTAATGGGAGCGGTGGAACCTCCTTGTGGAGACGATGATATGATGAGTGGCATGCCTCTACGTACTATCTCAATGCATTTCTGGGTGGTATCTCCTACCATCTCAAGGGGGCTCTTGAAGACACAGGTGATGAAGGAGACGATGGGATTACGCCTCAGCTCCTCATCGCCACCAGTGATTATCTCTGCCATTCGAAGCACTGCTTCCAGTTGGCTCAGGTTGGTCAGCCCGGCCATAATATGCTTGGTCATGTTATTGAGGCAAGCGAAGAACTTGTTGACATCCTTGTTCTTTTCAGTGATGTCTTCGTCTTGGATGTTTACCGGGCGTATGAAGCCGTCGAGATTGTCCAGGTGCTCGCCAAGACGGGTAGCTGTACAGAGGTCAGCCAACATCCCCCGACGCGGGTGGAAGGTAGCCAGCTCGACCTCAACGCTTCGGTCTGCCTTGTTTACGAAAGTCTCTACGGTTACATCCAGCCAGACATTGGTCTCTGACCCGCTGGCAAAGTAGACCCGCGGCTCGCTCCCATCTAGGATCAGGCTGTTCTCCTCATGCCTCGCCCCCAGCTTGACTATCTTGGGGGCTGTCTTCAGGGCGCGCAAAACGAGTGCCTCAGGGAGACTGACCTGCCAGTACTTGCCGGACGGCTCAGCATTAACCTTAGCCCCGTAGCTTGAGAAAATATCTGCAGCCTCTTGGTTGTGGCATATAATGCCAGGTTGGTGCAGTAGCTCCATAGAGGCGGCATGGATGCGCTCTATCTGCTCCTGGTTAAGTCTCTCGTATACGCTTTGAACTAAGACGCCCTTTCTGCTCATATTACCTCGGTTTCTATAATCCCCATCTATTTATAAGGTCTCCTCCAAAAAGCTATACGTTCCCTTCCTGTAGGTGTCGCTCTAAGGAGAATAGCTGTGCTCAGAAGAGCAAGCAGTAGACGTTATGGGATAGGTTTCAGAGGAGAAAATCAACAGCTCGAGGGGTAAACCCTGAGCATAAACTATATGTAGTAGAGCGACTGAGAGTTGCCTTTTTTGGTTGGAAGTTGCGTCCTTTCACGCCATTTTTGCAACAGTCTTCTATGCTCATTGATACTAATTTTAGAGCATTGAGGAGCCTCTGTCAAGGTAAGACTTGGCGGGGTGGGTAAGCGACTTGCACCACCAGTTACAGTGGGGTGGGTTGAGGCGTTGGACTCTCACCCCTTCTGAGCGGGTATTATCCGTCTAGAACGGTGCTCAGTCCAGTTTACATTTGAGCTAAATTTAGCTCTCACCTATGAAAAAAATTAAGTTTTTTGCTGGAGATTAGGCCGCCCCAGCGCTATCTATCTGCAAAACAACCGCCTTTATGTTGCTATCGTCCCCGGCGTATCTCAGCATATCCAGGATATTATCGGTATAGCTTTGCTCCAGGATTGTGCCAGAGATAGCTATAGTAGATTCCGGTTTCTCTCTTTTGATAGACATATGGAGGCTTGGTTTTTGGGGGTTTGTTGGAGGTATTGACTGTCAGTGGGTGGGGTGCTAGTATAATAGCCAAAACAGCCAGTGGGGCTGGTTAATTGACATAAAATAACAACACAGGGTGGCAGCCCAATTGTTAAGGCTCCAGACAGGGTTGTCAAGTAAAAGTCTCGGGTGGTGCTGGAAACATGGAAGAAGGTAAAGGGATATTTGAAAGAGCGATAGCCAGGGCTGAGAAATTGGGTAAACTGGCCCAAGATGCGGCTGAGGCGTCGGTATTGGCCGCCCAGGAAGCGATAGACAGGGCTGAGGAAATAAGCAAGACGACCAGCAAGGCGGCTGATGCGTCAACAAAGGCCTCTAGGGAGGCGATAACTAGGGCTGAGGAAATAAGCAAAAGGGCTAGCGTAGCTGCCGAGTCGTCGAAGATGGCCTTCGATGAAGCAATAAGGAAGGCTGAGGAAACAATCAGATCAACACAGGAGGCGGCTGAGGCTTTGCTGTCTCAGTTTGTGGAGGCGGCCAGTAGGGTCGAGGGGATGTCCAGGACAAGTGAGGGCTCGGCTACAGAGGCGATAAGGATAGCACAAAAAGAGATAGCCAGACTTGAGGAGGCAGGGAAAACAGCCAGGGAGGTTGCCGAGAATTCACTGGAGGCGTCTCGGGAAGCAGTTAGCCGGGCTGAGGAAATAGGCAGGTCAGCCAAGGAGACAGCTGAGGCAGCTAAAAAGGCGGCAGAAGAAGCGGTACGCCGGGCTGAGAGAATAACTAAGTCCGCTGAAGAGGCGGCAGAGGCGTCTCAGAAAGCCTTCGATAAGGCGATAAGCAAGGCTGCAGAGACCGACAAGTGGGCGCAGCAGGCTGCTGAAATAGCCAAGAAAGCAGAGGAGCAGGCATTAAACAAAGCTGAGGAAACGGCGGCATGGGCTAAGACGACCGCTGAAGAATCGAGAAGAGTAGCTAGTGAGGCAATAAATAAAACCGAGGCAGCTGGCAGGTCAGCCAGGGAGGCGGCTGAGGCAGCCACCAAGGCTTCTCAGGAAGCCATAAGTAAAGCCGAGGCAGCCGGCAAGTTAGCCAGGGAGGCGGCTGAGGCAGCTGGCAGGTCAGCCAGGGAGGCGGCTGAGGCAGCCACCAGAGCCTCTGAGGAAGCGGTAAGTAAATCTGAGGAAGTAGGTTTGTCAGCCAGGGAGGCGGCTGAGGCAGCCACCAGAGCCTCTGAGGAAGCGGTAAGTAAATCTGAGGAGGTAGGTTTGTCAGCCAGGGAGGCGGCTGAGGCAGCCACCAAGGCCTCTGAAGAAGCGGTAAGTAAAGCTGAGGAAGCCGGCAGGTCGGCTAGTGAGGCGGCTGAGGCAGCCACCAGAGCCTCTCAGGAAGCGATAAGTAAGGCTGAGGGAGTAAGTAGGTCGGTCCAGGAAAGTGCCGAGGCAGCTAGCGAAGCCGCTAGGGAGTTTATTACAACAGCCATGGAAGCTGCCAAAGAGGCTGTTGAGATGTCAATAAGAGCCTCGCAGGAAGCAATAGGCAGGGCTGAGGAGATAAACAAAGCAGCCAGGGAAACAGCTGAGGCAGCCATCAGAATTGCTAAGAGAGCTGCTGAGTTGTCGGGGAGGGCTGCCAAGGACTTTGCCGAGGCGTCGGCAAAAACATTCGCGGAAGCAATAACGGGGGCTGAAGAAGCAAGTAAAGCCGCCGAGGAATCGGCTCAGATATCGATAAATGCGTCTCAAAAGACTATAGCTAGGGTCGAGAAGGTAGGTGAATCAGCCAAGGAAGCCGTGGCGGCATCAAGAAAAACGTTTGAGGAACTTATAAGTGAGGCCGGGAAGATAGCTGAGATGGCTCCTGAGCCCGCTGAAGCGACCACCAAGCTCTCTAAGGAGATTATTACCAGTGAGGTGGTAGCGGGCGGAGCAAGCAAGAATTCTGCTGGAGCATCTATCAGGGTGGTTCAGGAGGCGATAAGCAAAGTTAAAGGTGCCAAGTCAGAAGAAGAGAGTACGGAAACAGTGGAGATTCAGAAGAAAATTTCGGACCGCTTGAGGGCATTGACGGGTATGTATGCAGCTAGTAAAAGCAGACCGGCCGAGGAGGAGACTGAGGAGGCTGAAGAGGCTGATTGAGCCTAACAGGGCTGAATTATAATAGGTAATATTCTTAAGGTTTAATCGAAAAGGGGGGGTACACCTTATGGCGAATCCGAAGGAGCAAGGCAAGAAGGGAACCGAGGAGGCAGTGGAGCGAACTATGGCGCCCGCCGCTGAGGCTGAAGAGCAGGCCAAGGAACTTGTTGCTAAGGCTGAAGAACAGGCTGAGGGACCGGTTGCTGAGACTATAGCGAGAGCCAAGGCTTCGCTTGATAGCGTTCTAGCTCAAGCTGAAAAGGCCTATGCGGCATATATGCAGGCTCAGAAAGAAGTAGCGCGGGCATATAGGGAAAACGAACTGCAACTTGAGACGACCTACAAAGAAGCTGAACAGAATGCCAACGAGGCCTATGAGAAGACCATAGAACAAGCTATCAAGACTCGTGAGGAGGCTGAGCAGCGAGCCGAGACGGAGTGTAATAAGACTAAAGAGCAGGTCAAGGCTGCTTATGAGGCGAAGGTTAGGCAAGCCCTGAGAGTTCGCGGTGAGAGTCTGGAAAAGGCTTGGGAGGAGCGTCAAAGAACCATAGAACAAGCCTGGAGGATGTTTATCAGGGCTTCGGGCTAAAAAGGTAAGCGTCAGGTCGGCTAATAATTCGCCTGTGGGGGGCTAGCCTAGTAACGAAGGGATATCCTTGAATATATCTTCAATGGTTTTGTGTTCGTACTCTACCCGGCCCCATTTTCTCTTAGCGACATCGATGTAATTGATTGTCTTGGTGAAGTAGTCCATAACCCTGGGCACGTTAGCGAGCTCAGACAGGATTAAGGTGATGCTTACCGAGTCTTTGCCTCTCGGGTAATCACCGCTTCTTATTATGGCCTCTGTGGCTACGCTTTTGGTGAAGGCCCCGAGACTCTTAATCAGGTCCATATTTAGTTCCTTGGGTGGACCAGAGACGAGATATAAGGCTCTCTTGGCATCGGTAGGACTGCAGTTAAGCGATAACTCGCTTATTGCTCCCTGCAGGGCATGAATTCCGGTATGCGTTTCGCTGGCCTTCTCGTGGAAATCAGAATTCTTCCTGCTAAAGGGAAGCTTAAACCGTTGTTTTTGTACCCTACTATAGCCAATTACTGTCCACCCCACCAGCGTCTGTATTATGTCCCCCGCGTCGAGTATCTTGGCCCCGATGTACTGGGACTTTTTCTCTTCACCAGCACAGAGTAGGTCGTAAAATGGCTCAACTACCGAGATATTAATCTTGACCAGGTTGTCTTTAGCCGAGAAGTTCTTCCTTACATACCTCTGGTTATCGACAAGAAATACGGCGTCTGCTACCAGGTAAGAAGATTTAATGCATGTAGCTGTGTTATAGATAGTTCTTTCTTCTGTTATCTCTTCATGATGGAAGGGAAGGACAACAAGGTTATATACTGGTTTTGCTATATAACGCTCCTTAATTTGCTGCGTTAGTGTTGGTATTGCCCCGGAGCCGGTACCACCCGCAGCACTAGCGATAAGTAGGAAGGCGTCTGTCTCACCAAACTGTGGGGCGGTTCTTATAGCGTCTATAATCTTGTCACTATCTTCCTTAGCTATCTCGGCACCAAGTTCGTTTATTTTACCTACGCCGTGACCCCCGGTGCGTTGACTTCCGATTAGAACTCTGTGTTGATAATCACGCCTTATATGGGATAGTTCGGATAAATCAGCAATATCTGTGTTCACAGCGAAGGCGCCAGTGGTGACCTCAATCCCACGCTGAGCACGTGCTCTTACGTTTAGTCGGGCAAACTCATCGGCAATCCTGCCGCCACACTGCCCGCAGCCAATAACCATTAGTTTCATTTTTCCCCACCATGTCAGTTAATATTCTCTATCTATTAAGACATATTTAGCCAGCGATGTCAACATTTGTAGCTGTAAAACTATCATAACGTTCTTATGGTGGTGATAGATACAGTGGGAAAGCTCAGTAACAGGCTTGATACAAGGACTGTCTTTGACCCGTACATGACTTCGTGCTTATCTATAATTATGATAATACCCTACGGTTTCAGGCAGTGGTAAATAGCCTGTTAGTACCGATATGACTAGCGGAAAAGTACCGCTGGCTGAACTTTTCCTCCGCCTTTTTCTATTTTGCTGATGGCTTTAGTCTATTGAGTAAGCTTGGCTCCCGAGGTAGGGCTCGAACCTACGACCAAGCGGTTAACAGCCGCCCGCTCTACCAC
>CAZMZA010000007.1:0-25238 GCA_964570635.1 uncultured Dehalococcoidales bacterium | reverse complement strand
GGTGCTGACAAGGTCTATATCGTCTACCGGCGCTCCGAGGTGGAAATGCCAGCTCGTCGGGAGGAGGTAGAGAATGCCAAAGAGGAGGGTATCGAGTTCAGGCTTTTAACCAACCCCAAGCGCTTTATCGGTGATGAGCAGAACTCGGTGGTTGGAGTGGAGTGCTACGAGATGGAACTGGGGGAACCTGACGAGAGTGGTCGGCGTCGCCCCGTGGTTAAGGAGGGGAGCGAGTTCGTCATTGATGTAGACGTGGCGATAGTAGCCCTGGGCACTACCCCCAACCCCCTTATTGCCTCCACCACTACGGGTTTGGAGACCACCAAGCGGGGTACAGTGGTGGTGGTTGATGAAGCCACCGGTCAGACGGTGAAGCCGCAGGTCTGGGCGGGTGGTGATGTGGTTACCGGGGCAGCTACGGTGATTAGTGCCATGGGGGCTGGCAAGAAAGCGGCTGCGTCCATAGATGAATATTTCAGGGGGTAGCCACTGGAAGTCAGCAGGTGGCTTAATTTTTGAGACCTCTATATCATCCGCGCTGGCAGATGCGTGGTGTCTGTCTTTCAGCGTCTGGACTCCCGTGTTCTGTCTTTAAACACCGGCTCGTGTCCGCATTGATTGAAGGTCGGTAAAATGCTAGACTGGGGCGTGCACCCATGAGCTACACTGTTGCGGAAGAGAGCCTTGCCAGTCTGGATTCTTACTGGACCGATTCCCGGCACAATCTGAATTGGAGCTCTGTATTCGTTCTGCCTGGCTGGTTACGGGTTTGGTGGCAGGTGTTCGGCTCCGGAGCCGGGCTATATTTGCGCACCGTAAGGCAGGGAGGGAGAATCGTTGGTATTGCGCCGCTCCTGGTCAGGGAAGGAGCGGCTTCTATTGTGGGTAGTCCCGATGTCTGTGATTATCTCGACTTTGTGGTAGCTCCTGGGGCGGAAGGAGACTTCTTCGCCGCCGTGCTCGATGACCTGCGCCGGCAGGGTATTGACCGCCTGGACTTGCGGTCGTTGCGTCCTGATTCCGTAGCGGTCACTCACCTGCTGGACATAGCCAGGGAGCAGAAGTGCGATGTCCGTTGCCAGTTAGAGGACGTTTCTCTGGATTTGGCATTACCTTCGACCTGGGATGAATATCTGGCGATACTGACCACGAAACAACGGCACGAGTCGAGGCGCAAGCTGAGGAGACTCTGGGAAGAGGGTAACGTGGATTACCGCACTGTTGAAGATACTGGGGCTGTTCACGGCATTATGGACACCTTTCTAAAACTATTTTCCGGGAGCCGGGAAGACAAGGCACGCTTCATGACGGCAAAGGTGGCATCGTTCTTCAGGTTACTGGCCGATACTATGGCTGAGGCCGGACTGCTGAGACTCGGTATTCTTGAGCTGGGTACTGTGCCTGCCGCTATGGTTATGTGCTTTGATTACAACGATTGTGTGTATCTGTATAACAGTGGCTACGACACAAATTATAGCTCCCTGAGTGTGGGGATACTTTCCAAAGTCCTGTGTATTAAGGATAGCATCCAGAGGGGCAGAAAAAGGTTTGACTTTCTCAAAGGCGGAGAAGCCTACAAGTATCAACTGGGTGGTACCGAAATCCCCCTGTACAGTTGCCAGATAACCTTCAGGTGAGCACTGGTGGAGAGGAGCATAGTGAAGCATAGCCAGGAAAGAAGAGGACCCTCATGACGGCTGGTCAGCAGAGAATAGCCATGCTCAGTGTGCACAGCTGTCCGGTAGGGAATCTGGGAGCTAGAGACACCGGGGGCATGAGTGTCTATATCCGGGAGATTGCTCGTGAACTGGGGAAGCGGGGGTTTCTGGTGGACGTCTACACCCGTGTTCATGACCCGGGGGAGGGGCAGATTTTAGAGCTGGGCCAGAATGCCCGACTTATTCACCTTAGAGCTGGTGGGGATGAGGACATGCACAAGTTAATGGTGTATTCCTATCTCCCCGACTTTGCCTGCAATCTGGAGAGTTTCAGGAAGCATAACGACCTCCACTACGATTTGGTGTTCAGCCACTACTGGCTTTCGGGTTGGGTGGGGAAATCACTGCAAGGCTGGTGGGGCGTGCCTCATATCATGATGTTCCACACGTTGAGTCTGGTTAAGAATTCTTTCGGCGTCGGGGAAGAAGAGCCTGAGCTTCGTATTGAGGCCGAAAAAAACTTGGCCAGGAACTGTCACCGCATTATCGCGGCGACGGAGAAAGAGAGAGGGGATTTTGTTCGGCACTACGGCGCTCCCCAGGATAGAATCAGCGTGGTCCCGTGCGGGGTAAATCTTGACCTGTTCCAGCCCGTGGACAGAGAGACAGCAAAGCGCCAGCTAGGCTTCAGTGACGGCAAGATTATCCTGTTTGTGGGCCGGATTGAGCCACTAAAGGGTATAGACCGCTTACTGGGGGCTGTGGCTTCTATAAACAACGGTCAACGGCTCAGACTGGTGATAGTTGGTGGCGACGAACATAGCCAGTACGAGGTGGAGCGACTGAAGGAGCTGTCCCGGAGCCTGGGCATAGAGGGCCTGACTACCTTCCTGGGCACGATAAAGCACGAGGAGTTGCCCAGTTTTTACAGTGCGGCTGATGTTTGTGTTATCCCCTCCTACTACGAGACCTTCAGTCTGGTGGCTCTGGAATCCATGGCCTGCGGCACACCAGTGGTGGCGGCTAATGTGGGCAGCCTGGAAGGCATTATTCGTCAGGGAGAAACTGGGTATGTGGTAACGGACAATACCCCCGTCCTGCTTGCCGACAAAATAGCTTTGCTCCTGTCAAAGCCTGACGGTGGTAAAGATTCTGCCTTAATCAGGGCGTCGGTAACCCGCTTTAGCTGGTCAAATATCGCTGAGCGGATTATTGAGGTATATGGGCGGGTGCGGGCTGATTATTCTGTCCGGGCAGGCTAATCCACCACCTTTTCGTACCATAAGCTGTGTGTCCGGACCTTAAAGCCGACAGAGCGGTAGAGGGCACAGGCCGCCCGGTTCCTGCTGTCCACGGTCAGTTCAACAACCTGCCGGCCTCGGCTTTTGAGGTAGGATAATCCCGCCAGAAGGACTCTTTTACCTATTCCCTTCTGTCGGTAGTCTGGCTCCACGCCGAGCATGTAGATATGACCTTTACCCTCGCCACTGCGGTCTTCTGGCTCGCAGTCTATCCTCGTCCAGCAATAGCCGACGGGTTTATCTCCGTCGCAGGCCAGGATTACGTCCCCCGGTGAACAATTAACCAGGTTGGTACGGTATGTTATCTCTGCCACGGTGTTGGGGTTGTAACCCCAGGTGCCGGTGAAGGCACGGTTCTGGATTCGAGTTAACTTGTCCTCCTCGCCTCGTTCAAGTTGACGGCACGGCAAGGCTGTCTGGTCGATGTCCTGCCAGCGGACCTCAGCCATGTTTACCCTCAATTGAAGGAAGCGACGGACCAGTCTAAAACCTAGCCTGGATAGTGCCTTCTGGGCAGCGATATTGTCCCGGGCTATGTTTACATGGGCTACACCTGTCCCCAATTCTCTAGCCCGTTGCAGGGCGTAACCGAGGAGCTTGGTGGCTAAGCCTCTTCTGCGGTGGTCCGGGTGTACAAAGCAGTTCAGGATAACCCGTCTGATGCCCAGCTCTGGTGCCACTTCCGTATAGCCGACCATGTTGCCTGCCGTTTCCACAATAAAAAGGTCTCGCTCAGGGGAATAATTAGGCCGATGCAGGCTCTCACTCAGAACCTGCGGTGAGGTGGGACGTCCGGCTGGCTCTAGTTTTTCGGCCTCAGCGTTTAGCGCCAGGTAATTGTCAAAATCGGCAGGCCGGTAATTCCTGATGGTATAGGCAGAATCGTTCATTTGGGGTAGCCAATGTCCTTAGGCTATATATTGTATCAGCTTGATTGATGCGCTACAATCTTTACTTGGTACCTTGCATCGAGGAGGTTCATGCGTGGCGACGGAGCGGTTTCAGGTGATGGTGGTTACACCGCACCCGGACGATGCGGAATTTGGTGTCGCTGGAACAGTAGCTCGCTGGACGGCTGAAGGGAAGAGCGTCATGTACGTGGTGTGCACCAGCGGTGACAAAGGCACCAGCGACCCCGACATGAAGCCGGATGAACTGGTCAAAATTCGTGAGCAGGAGCAATTGGCTGCCGCCAAGCTGTTGGGGGTGAAGGAGGTCATCTTTCTGCGCTATCCAGACCAGGGTCTGGAAGATACGCCTGAGTTCAGGAAGGATATTGTGCGCTTGATAAGGATGTATCGGCCGGAGACCGTGATAACAGCTGACCCCTACCGCCGCTACGTTTGGCACCGAGACCACCGCATAACCGGCCAGGTTGTATTGGATGCCATTTTCCCCTATGCGAGGGACCATCTTGCCTACCCCGAATTGCTGAAGGAAGGCCTTCAGCCACACCGGGTCAAAGAGGTAATGCTTTGGGCTACCGAGGACCCCAATTATCGTACTGATATCACCGATACCTTCGACATCAAGTTAGCTGCCCTGCGCTGCCATAAGAGCCAGGTAGGAGACGACCTTCATACTGAACTAGAACGATGGCTGAGGCAGCGAGCCAGGGAGATGGCGGAGACGGAGGATTTCGAACTGGCTGAGGCATTCCACAGAGTAGAGATATGGTGGTGACCGGCTTCCCCAAGGGAACAGACTAGGACGAGAGCCAGAGTACGTCCCCGCAGAGATTCGGGTGGTGGGAGCGGGAGGAAAAGACAGCGAACTCGTCCTTCTCCTTCTTCAGTGTTGTGGAATCACCGTGGCCGGGGTATATCTGGGTGTCATCTGGCAGCACCAGAATCTTGTCAGTTATCGACTTGATTATCTGTCTCAAATCGGCGGGTGTGCTTGTCTTGCCCGGACCCCCGGGGAAGATGGTGTCTCCAGATATCAGGTATCTACCCGTCTTAAAGCATAAACTGCCCGGCGTATGACCGGGTGTGTGGAGTACCTCAAGTCTAACCTTGCCGAACGAGACCACGTCACCGTCATTTAACAGTATTTCCGGTGGAGAGGGTAGCCTCCCGCTGTCAGCGGTATGTGCGGCTAAGGGGACCTTGAGCCTGGACCGTAATTCGGAAAGGGCACCCAGATGGTCCATATGGTTGTGGGTCAGCAATATGTACCTCGGGTTAGTACCTTGCAGTCTGCCTATGATGGTGCCTGCCTCCGCAGGGGCATCTACCAGCACGCTATCGCCTGTTTCTAGACATGTTATGATGTAGGCATTAGTCCCCCAGGGTCCTAGCTCAAGCCGCTCAATCTGTATACCGCTCTCTTTGGCGACTACTGTCATCTCCGCTCCGTTTGACATAACGCGAGGACGGGGAAGGCTGCTGGCTCTTTTCTACTGATAGGCTATAGTGCTAAATGGTCTCCCCGCCATCGATATTGAGTGTTGTTCCGGTGACAAACCGGGAGGCGTCAGAGGCTAGGTAAATCATTGCTCCCACTATTTCTTCCGGCTCAGCAACGCGTTTCATGGCAATTCTATGTAGCAGGTATTCAAAAATCTCTTTGTTGTCCCAGAGGGCTTGGCTAAAGCGTGTTTTGACCAGTCCCGGTGCCACCGCGTTAACCCTGATGCCGTATTTAGCCCACTCATGTGCCATAACCTTGGTTGCCATTATTACCGCTGCCTTGCTTATGGAGTAGACCGGCACCACGTGGGGTCTGATGCCAGCGGCTGAGGCGACGTTGATGATACACCCCCCACCGTGCTCCTTCATGACCCTGGCCACCGCTTGGCTGAGAAAGAACAGCCCTTTCAGGTTTACGTTCATGATGGTATCCCAGGCACGCTCGTTTACCTCTAAGGCGGTGTCCATGGTGGGATTGGAGCCGGCGTTATTCACCAGAATATCGATTCTGCCGAACTCCTCCTTGACCTTAGCCACCAGGTTGCTTATGTCCTCCATTCTGCCCAGGTGGGCGGATACAGCCAGGGCTCTCCTTCCCGATTTTCTTATCTCCTCAGCTACCTCTTCCAGGTTGGGGAGTTTGCGGCTGGCTATGGCAATGTCTGCCCCGGCTCTGGCAAGGCCTAGGGCAGTGACCCGTCCTATGCCACGGCCGCCACCGGTGACGAGGGCTATTTTACCTTCCAGCGAAAAATCCATGGTGCCTCCTTCAGCTCAGGCTGGCTGCCTCTACAGCCTTACCTGGCGTCTTCAGGACTCGGCTGTCGAGAGGGCATCCCCACAGGTCTGCCAGAACATGGTAGCCTGTTACACCAATCGGTGTTATGAGTAGAGATACCTGGAAACTGTTCTGGGCAAATCGGTCAGACACCCGAGGTCTGAAATGATAACTTAATACTATGAGGGTGTACCCAGGGGAGTTCCAGGTTATGACCTCTAGTTTTTAAGATGAAAGTGCCTGTCCCTTATGAAACCATCCAATAGAATAATGGCTCATACGGTCTCATGTCAAGATATAGTTTCTATCTGGGTGAACTTATTCCCGGCAAATCAAGCTTCCCAGACCACCTCGCCGCCAACGATGGTCATCTCCACTCGGATATCCTTAATCTGCTCGGGGGGTAGTGTAACGGGGTCACCACTCAGGACTACCAGGTCAGCCAGTTTGCCCTGCTTAACGGAGCCTTTTATGCCTTCTTCCAAAGAGGCGTAGGCGGCGCCGATAGTGTAGGCAGCCAGTGCCTGACTGGCTGATATACTTTCGGCTGGTGGGAGCTGCTCTCCTGATTCAGCCTGCCTGGTGACGGCAGCGTATATACCTACTAGCGGGTTATCAGGCACTACAGGACAATCCGAACTGGCGGCGACAACCAGACCGCTGTTGAGGAAAGACCTGATTGGGCAGAGGTACTTTAGCTCACCCGGTGATAGGGTAGCCAGGTATCTTTCACCACTGTAATAGAGGAAGGGGGGCTGGGTGACTATAACTGCTTCAAGCTGGCTCAGTCGCTTGAGTAGTGGAGGAGGGCACTGGGCGCAGTGCTCTATGCGGTGGCGTCGCTCAGCTTGGGGAAGCTGGCCGTGGACATATTCCAGAGCGGTAGCAGCCGCCTCCACGCTGCTCTGCTCAACAGCGTGGAGGGCTACCTGAAAGCCAGCTTGGGTGGCGGTAAAAGCTTGCTGGTTGAGCTCTGGCTGTGCCGGATAAGGTATTTCTGAGGTTTCACTCAGCATTATCTTTATTGCCCCGAGGCGTAACTCGCTATTACCGGAGCCTAAGGTTAGACCGTGCTCCTGAAACTGGGGCAGTGCTTCAAGGCCGAACATCATTGATACCCGGCTTCTTAATCTACCGGTCTCCTTAAGCCGGCGGAAGGTCTGCCAGCGACCAAAATCATTAACCACTGTAGCATCCTGAAGAGAGGTAATGCCCTGAGACAGGAAGTGCTGATTAGCCATGCTTATGCCTTTCTCAATCTCCGGCTCGGATAGTGGCGGTAATACCCTCTCCCTGATATAGCCCAGCATCTCAAACAGGACGCCGTTTGGTTCTCCAGTATCAAGGTCTCTTTCAATGAGGGTGCCGGGTGGTTCAGGTGTTTCCCCGGTGATGCCGGCCAGTGAGAGCGCCAGGCTATTGAGTACACAGGCGTGCAGTGAACGGTGGGTCAGGACTACCGGGTGTTGAGGTGCCGCTTCGTCTATGTCCCAGCGAGTTGGATGACGCTTCTCGGCAAGGTAGAATTCATTGTAGCCGTTGCCGACAAGCCATTCACCTCTGGGAGTGTTCTCAGCTTGGCGGTGGACGGCTGCCTTTATATCGCTAATCGAGCTGACTGATGACGGGCTCAGGTCGAGGCTCAGCTGTTTCCTTACGAAGGAGAAAACATGGCAATGGGCGTCATTGAAACCGGGTACCACCGTTCTGCCCTGGCAGTCAATTACCCTGGTTTTGGCGCCCTTGACCTGTCCCAGCTCTTTATTACTACCGACCAGCAGGATTCTGTCGCCCTTGATGGCTACCAGTTCCGCCCTGGGCTGGCCGGGGTCTATAGTTATTGCGTTTGCATTGGTGAGGATAAGGTTGGCAGGTGGCATTTTGACCTTCCGGTGCAGTAGCTACGTAACGCTAGTATAATACCGGTAACGCAAAGCTACAACAGGTGTAATGTGGTGTTGGGAGGCTGGGTGGGTAAACGCCCCTGATTGACTTTGGTTAAGGTAGGCGTCTAAAATCAGTTTATTATGAATTACGAGACAATTGTGTACCGGAGGAAGGGCCAGATAGGTAGCGTAACACTTAACCGGCCTGAGGTGAATAACGCCATAGACGCTCGTTTAGCCCGGGAACTGGTTGATGTATGCTCCCAGGTTGGCCAGGATGAGGATATAAGGGTGGTTACCATTACTGGCGCTGGAGAAGCATTCTGTGTGGGGGCCGAATGGGCACTGCCCGCGGAGACGGCGCCGGTAGAGCTATTAGCTGTGTCTTCGGCGGTAGCCGGGCTGACCTGTCCGGTCATCGCCGCCATCAATGGTGACGCCCTGGGGCAGGGGTTGGAACTGGCTTTGGCCTGCGACCTCAGAATTGCCGTTGACACGGCTCGCTTAGGGCTTCCCCAGGTCCTTTCCGGTCTTATTCCCTGGGATGGCGGGACCCAGCGTCTACCGCGTGTGGTAGGTAGAGTCAAAGCCATGGAGATGGTTCTTATCGGGGAACCCGTTAGTGCTGAGGAAGCTTACCGGATTGGTCTGGTTAATAAAGTGGTTAAGTCGGAGGAGCTCTTGCTGGCTGTAGCGGATATGGCGCAAGGCGTGGCATCTGGTGCCCCGCTGGCGCTGAGATATGCCAAAGAGGCAGTGGATGGGGGGCTGGAGTTGACTCTTGAGCAGGGGTTGCGTCTTGAGGCTGACCTCTACGCACTGTTGCAGACGACCCGGGACCGGAGGGAAGGGATTACGGCTTTTCGAGGGAGAAGACCGCCCAAGTTCAAAGGTAAGTGAGGAGATGCACCCTTTCCAGACCATTATCTATGAGAAGCATGACAACATAGCCTACGTTACGCTCAATCGTCCCCAGGTTCTGAATGTCTATAACGTGCAGATGCGGGATGAACTGTACCAGGTTCTGGGTGCCATTAGAGACGATGACGAGGTGGAGATTACCATCCTTAAGGGGGCGGGAGAGAAGGCATTTTGTGCCGGGGCTGACCTGACCGACTTCCTTAAGGCTCCGTCTCCAGTGGTTGCTCGTCAGGTACGCTGGGAGCGGGACGTGTGGGGTCTTTTCCTGAGCCTGCCCCAACCAATTATCGCTGCTCTCCACGGCTATGTCCTGGGCTCAGGCTTCGAGATGGCGTTGTGCTGTGACCTGCGGCTTGCTTCCGACGACGCCAAGTTTGGCCTGCCTGAAGCCGGATTGGGTATTATACCTGCCGCTGGTGCTACTCAGACCCTGCCTCGAGCTGTGGGACGGGCTAGGGCAAAGGAATTGTTGCTCACCAGACGCTGGATTGATGCCGTAGAGGCCTATAACATAGGGCTGGTTAATCGGGTGGTACCCGGGGCTCAGCTCCTGGCAGCGGCTCACGAAGTGGCCCGGAAGATTATGGGCCACCCTCGGGGGGCAGTCAGGTATGCCAAGCAGGCGATAGTCAGAGGACTGGATTTACCCACGGTAGAGGCTCTGGAGCTAGAGAGGCGACTCGCCAGCTTGCTTGTGCCGGCCGGGAGGTGAGGGATGCCCTCACCGGATTGAACCTTCTGTCACACGGTTTAGGTTTGAGGTATGGCTATGGCAAAGGGACAGGAATTGGTGCTGAGCGGGCTTCGAGTCCTGGATTTGGCGGATGAGAAAGCTGCCTTCTGCTCCAAGCTCTTGGGCGACATGGGGGCCGAGGTTATCAAAGTCGAGGTCCCAGGGGGAGACCCGTCCAGGTGGGTGGGGCCTTTTTGGGGGAATGAGCCACATCCTGAGAGGAGTCTATCCTTCTGGTACAACAATACCAGCAAGCTGGGTATAACTCTGAATCTGGAGAGTGAGGCGGGGCGGGAGATTTTCCATAGACTGAGTGAAAGGGCCGACGTAATAGTGGAGGCTTTCCCTCCCGGTTATTTAGAACGTTTGGGACTAGGTTATGACGTGCTGAGCAGGGCAAACCCCGGCCTGATTTTGGCTTCTGTGAGCGGCTTTGGACAGGACGGGCCCTATCGGGACTGTAAGTCCAACGATGTGGTTGCTTCTGCTGTGGGTGGGCAGATGCATGTTTGCGGTGCTCCCGATACACCTCCCCTCAAGCCCTACGGACAACAGGCGTACTATACGGCTTCCCTCTTTGCCACTACTGGTATTCTCCTGGCACTCCGTGAGCGGAGACATAGTGGTCGGGGGCAGCGCGTTGACGTTTCTTTACAGGAGGCGGTAGCTGCCACTCTGGAGCACGTAATGGTCCGTTACTTCTACGAGGGCACGGTGTCAGCAAGGCAGGGGAGCCGCCACTGGAACGGCTCGTTCTGTCTTTTGCCCTGTAAAGACGGCTATATTGCCCTCTCTCCCCTTATGCAATGGGAGACTTTAGTTGAGTGGCTGGACGGTGAGGGCATGGCCTCGGACCTGACTGCCGAGAGGTGGCGGGATGGGGAATACCGGACTCAGCACCTTGACCATATCCTCGAGGTGTTGCAGCGCTGGAGCCAGACGCACACTACCGCTGAGCTTTTTGAGCTGGGTCAGTTGATGCATTTCCCCTGGGCTCCTGTTGCCTCGCCCGGAGAGGTATCGTGTAGCCCCCAGCTTGAGGCACGGGGTTTCTTTGTCCCGGTGGCTCACCCCGAGGCTGATACTCAGTTTACCTATCCCGGTGCTCCCTGCAGGTTTAGCCGTTCGCCTTGGGGTATCAAGCGGCGGGCTCCCTTGATTGGTGAACATAATAATCAGGTCTACCACCGGGAGCTGGGCCTTACTCTGGAGGAATTGGGTGAACTTTCTTCGCGGAACGTTATCTGAGCGAGGTGCTTGATGTCGGCAGGTGTCCTGCGAGGGTTGAGGGTTCTGGACTTTACCTGGGTGCTGGCTGGCCCTTATGCTACCAGGATTCTGGCTGATTTTGGGGCGGAGGTAATCAAGGTGCAGTCGCAGAAGACGGCCCGGGGCGCTGAGCTTAATACTACCGGGTACTTCAATACCTGGAACCGCAACAAGCTGGGTATAACCTTAGACTTGAGCTGTCCTGAAGGGAGAGAGCTTGCCCTCAGGCTGGTTGAGATAAGCGACGTAGTGATGGAAAGTTTTACTCCTAGGGTAATGCCAAACTGGGGTTTAAGCTATGAGCATTTGAGAGAGGTAAAGCCCGAACTTATCATGGTAAGCATGTCTGGGATGGGTCAGACGGGACCGTGGCGAGACTTCACTGCCTTTGGTCCCACCATCCAGGCGCTTTCCGGCATCACTTATCTTACGGCGTTCGCTGCGGATTCTCCCAGCGGCTTGGGCTATTCTTATGCTGACCATGTAGCTGGGCTGTTTGGTGCCCTGGCTGTTTTGTCCGCTCTCGAGTACCGGGACCGGACTGGCCAGGGTCAACATATAGACATCTCGGAGTACGAGGCGATGTGCGCCCTGCTGGGTCCGGCTATTATGGACTACACAGTTAACGGTAACCCGGTTCTACCTCAGGGTAACCGTCCCGATTACACCCTGGCTGCCCCCTATGGCTGCTACAGGTGCCGGGGGGAGGATAGATGGTGTGTTATTGCTGTCTCTACTGATGAGGAATGGCAGGCCCTCTGCCGTGTTCTGGGTAGTCCTTCGTGGACCAGGGAGGAAAGATTCTCCACTCTTGGACAGCGGAAGGGGCATATCAAGGAATTGGATGAACTGCTGGAGCAGTGGACGGTTCAGCACAGCCCGGGGGAGGTGGTGAGCCTGCTTCAGGAGGCGGGGGTCGCTGCCGGTGTGGTTAAGGATGCTCGTGAGGTAGCCGAGGACCCTCAGCTTGTCGCCAGAGGGTTCTTTGTTGAGGCAATGCATCCAGTGCTGGGTAAGTCTAGCTCTGACAGTACGCCGGTAAGGCTGAGTCACACACCAGCCGAGTTTCAGCGGCCTGCCCCCCTCCTCGGTCAGGACAATGGCTACGTTTTTCAGGAGCTGCTGGGCATTGGGCAGACGGAGCTTGCCAGGTATATTGAGGATGGTGTTATCGCCTAGGTCGCTGGCGCTAAGTGGTCAAGGGGAGCGAAAGGAGCCTTTTACGCAATCTTGGTTGTTGATGGTTTTGTGTAGTCTGTTCAGATAGGTAGGTAGCAGTCAAATATGATAAAATCGGCTCATGCAACATTTAGTAACGGGAATCAAGGTGACCTTTGGTATTGCTGGCCTAATTACAGCGATGTATTGGGCGTTGTTACATGCGAAGTTTGGCCTAATAGGGAAAATGTTTGGGCAAGAAGTACTGGAGTGGGCGAACCTGAAAATGAGCGTATTTAGCGATATTTTGCCGTACTTTGTGTTTGCCGTTGCTTTCATCAGCGGTTGTTTGTGGTTGGGTTATTCAATATACGGATGGGTCAAGAAATGGAAGCAAAAGCGGGAACAGGAAGACATGACAAGAGAAGAAACCATAGAGAGTATAACCGAGTTGCTAAGGAAGGTAATTGAATTGTTGCCTAAATTGAAATAAGGATGGTAACAACCAAGATTCAGTAGAACCAAAAGGAGAACGGAGTATGGATATGGATAAAGTGGTCGAAAGTTTTGATAAAGCGGTGGCTGACATTCCTGACGGCGCCACTATTATGTTAGGCGGTTTTGGGATGGCCGCAGATTCACCCTTCAATCTCATCCGGGCCCTTAGCCACCACAGCGCCAGAGGGCTCACTCTTATAGCCAACACGCCCGGGCCCGGTGGACAGTTAGCCCTCGAACGTTGGGGGTTAAGCCGGTGGATAGATGCCAATTTACTCGTGGAAAACAAGCAGGTAAAAAAATTCATAACCACTATCACCTTCTCGGGCACCGCGGCTGAGGAAGCTGTTAAAGCTGGCGAGATGGAAATAGAATTTGTGCCTCAGGGAACCCTGGCCGAGAGAATCCGGGCCGGGGGGTTCGGCATTGGTGGCTTTTACGTAAAAACGGGGACCGGTACCATAATTACTGAGGGGAAGGAGAGCAGAATTATCGATGGGGAGGAGTATTTCCTTGAGATGCCGCTTAAAGCGGATTACGCCTTAATCAACGCCTACAAGGCTGATAGGTTCGGTAACCTAATCTACAGGGGTAATACCCGGAACTTCAACGCCATAATGGCATCGGCAGTCGATGTTACTATTGTTGAGGTTCAGGAGATTGTTGAGATTGGTGAACTTGACCCCGAGGTCGTGGTAACCCCGGGCATATTTGTTGACCGAATCGTAAAGATTCCTGAGGAGGCAGTATGAAGCCGCGACTGGATGAGATGAAGATTGCCCTGAGAGCAGCCAGAGAATTCCCCGATGGTGCCGTAGTAAATCTGGGATTTGGTATGCCAGGCTTGTGCTCGAGTTTTGTGCCTGAAGGCAGGAGGGTGATATTCCATACTGAAAACGGGGCTCTTGGCTTCGGCCCGGCTCTCACGGAGGAGGAGCGAGACCGGTGGGACTTTTATCTTATTAACGCTTCGGGCCAGTTCGTTAGCTGGCAGGCCGGGATGTCTCTCTTTAACAGTGCGGCTTCATTTGGCATGATAAGGGGGGGACATATTGATATAACGGTTCTGGGGGCACTACAGGTATCGGAGAGGGGAGACCTGGCTAACTGGTCGGCACCAGAAAGAACTGGCGGTATGGGTGGTGCTATGGACCTGGCGGTCGGGGCACGCAATATGATTGTTACTATGACACACACCACCAAGGATAACAAATTCAAGATTGTAAAGGAGTGCACTTATCCACTTACAGCCAGGGAGTGCGTGGATTTGATTGTCACTGACCTGGCGGTTATTGAGGTGACGGGGCGTGGGCTGGTGCTGAGGGAGTATGCACCCGGCTGGACGCCGGAGGAAATCCAGGAGCTTACTGAACCCAGGCTGGTTATAGCCGAGGACCTGTGGGAGATGGAGCTGTAGCCAGGTGACGGCTGCTTGCGCTGAGCCACGTTACTGGTGCTGCGAAAGTGTGCTGTTGCCCAAAGCATTGAAGTGTGCCGTATCATTTAGGGTGATAAGACGAGGCTCGCCATCGTTGATGCGTACCACGGTCAGCGAGGCGTTATTTATCTCAAACTGGCGATAAATACTGTTCGGCACCCCTAGGACATGGGCTACTGTTACCCTGACAGCGGCATCGTGGGTCACCATTACTGCCCGTTTACCCTGGTTGGCCGCTACTATTGTCTTGAAGGCACGAATAACACGCTCAGTTACCTGGTGCAGGCTTTCACCGTTAGGCATGCTAATCTCTGACGGGTCGATTCTCGTTTGGCGCCAGAGCTCTGGCTACCTGCGCTTGATTTCATCCATGTGCAGCCCCTCCCAGTCACCCAGTTGAATTTCGATTAAGTCATCCAAAGCCTTAGGTTCAAGGTTGTGGGGACGGGCGAGAATCATAGCCGTGGTATATGCTCTCCTCAGCGGACTGGTATAGACGGAAGCGATAGGCAGGCTGGCCAGCCTGGAGGACAGACTTTGTACTTGTGTGTAGCCCTCTTCGTCAAGGTCTTCGTTTGACCAGCCCATATAGAAGCCGGTAATGTTTGACCGGGTTTGGCCATGTCGGACAAGAAGAATATCTGTGGTCATTGGTACCTCCTCCTTATACAGTATAATCACATAAGGGCGTGCTTGCTAGTCTGGGTTGCGGATTTTTCCCCGCCATTCTTGGCATAGTCGGTGCCCGAACAAACTTGACAATTCAGGCTGATCGTGTCAGAATAATAGTGATGGAGCCGGGTAGGTGGGAGTAAGGGTTGGGAGGTGTACCATGAGGCTTCACGCACTATTAGGAGTTTGGCAAGTAGACAATTCTTGCCCTGCCGAAGGGCGGGGCGCTTGGAACTCTGAGCTCGACTCGAGATGAGTTGGAGGTCAGCCTTCTAAGGAGAGAGACCTGATGCGATGGTGAACATCGCGAGTGAGTCGGGACAGAGGAAATTGAAGATAGTTCATTGGGGCCACTCTAGCGAGTGGTCCCAGTTTTTTGCGGGGTATGCTTTGAGGTAAGGTGGGTAGCCTGGTCTAGCTGAGGTCTAGGGGACTACAACCCTATTTCGATTTCTTCAGCGCTTCCTTCCCTGGCGTCCAGCAGGAGGAGGCGGTTGCGCAGTGGTGTGCCAGTGCCGGTAATGATTTTAACCACCTCCTGTACCTGCCAGGTGGCGATCATGGTCGGGGTAGCCGAGGGATTACCTACTTCTACTTCTATGCCCCGCTCGGGATGAGCACCGGGCGGACCGTAAATGGCAGAAAGCCCGCCATCTTCCGGGAAGATGGTCATTACCTGGCCTCTGAAACCGGCAATCGTTCCGTAGACAAAGGGGATACCCAGGTCCCGGCAGGCCTCCTCAACGGCAAAGCGTGACGGTAGATTGTCTGTTCCGTCAACTACCACCTGGGCCCCCTTGATTAGCTGGTTAGCATTCTCTCTGGTAAGCTTTTCAGTATGGGGGGTAACACTTACCGACGAGTTTATCTTCCCGACTCTTCTGGCGGCGATTACTGCCTTGTATTCGCCTAAATCGTTTTCTGTAGCCATCAGTTGTCGGTTCAAATCCGTTTCGGTAAACTGCTCGCTGTCAATAATGATAATATGTCCCACCCCCTGGCGAGCGAGGAGTTCGATTAGCCCCCCGCCCAGTCCGCCGGCACCGACTACAGCTACAACCGAACGCAGTAGCTTTATCTGACCTTCATGACCTATAGTGCCGATGTTGCGGAGATAACGCAGGGGGACTATGCCCTGTTCTAGCGCGGTGCTCTCCACCTCTTTGGCTGGAACCCCGCCTTCCCGGGCAATCATGTTCACGCTTTTCAGGGTAATGACGGAGTGTCGTTTACCCTGGGGGGTAGTGTATGGTTCTTTGGCCCCGATGATACGCTGGACAGTCTTTTTATCAACCGTCATCTACTTTGCCCTCACGCCAGTTATTAATGAAGCGCTGGCTTGTCGGTTAGGGCTGGCTGGGGAAGAAGGATTCGAACCTTCCCTTGCGGATCCAGAGTCCGCCGTCCTACCGCTAGACGATTCCCCAGCGCACCAAAATTATAGCATGTAGCTATGCCGGTAGCAATAAAAGGCTGATTCCAAAGGCCCATTTGACAGCTTGGGTGTGAGCATTTATGCTGAATTATCAGGCTGGCAGTTTTGGAAAGGGAGCGTGTTTTGTCTGACTTGGCCGAGCTAGAGAAGAGCCTGGGTTGCTCCTTCAATGATTTATCTCGTCTTGAGCAGGCCCTGATTCATAGTTCCTATGTCAACGAGAACCCCGGCCTGGCTCCGACCTCGAACGAAAGGCTGGAATTTTTGGGTGACGCCATCCTGGGTCTGGTCATTGGTGAAAAGCTTTACCTGAGTTTTGCCCAGTTCAGTGAGGGAGAAATGACCAGAGTCCGTTCGGCCCTGGTGCGTCAGGAGACCCTGGCGCGTCTGGCCAGGGTCATTAATCTCGGCGATTTTCTCTATGTCGGCAAAGGCGAGGAGAGCAGCGGTGGGCGACACAAGGCAGGTAACCTGGCTGGCGCTCTGGAAGCGGTAATAGCGGCTATTTTCCTTGACCAGGGTTTGGCTGCCACCAAGGACTTTATACTGAGGCTGTTTGATGAAGAAATAGAGAGAGCGGTGAGCAAGGGCATGGGGGTTGATTATAAGTCGCAGTTGCAGGAGCTGGTGCAGGCGAGGCAGCAGTCAGTCCCTGTCTACGAACTGGTAGAAGCGGCAGGACCGTCCCACAACCGGCGGTTCACTGTCGAGGTGAAGATGGGTGACACAGTGCTGGGCAGGGGGTCGGGCCGGAGTAAGAAACTGGCGGAGAGTGAGGCCGCTCGCTCGGCACTGAAACGACTTTCAAATAACTTTACACCATAACCCCCCTTTGTTACACTTTAGTTGAGAGTAATTGTAGTTCTTAAGTAGAGGTGCCGCTATGGGTAGTCGCGATTATAGACGGAGAGAACCCAAGAAACCGAAGAAGGCGGCCAAGAAGCCATCAGTTAGTATCGCTTCACCGCTGGAGGGTGCCGTAGAGGTAATCAAGAAGGGCAAGAAGGAAAAAAGGGAAGAGGAGTAGACCTATAGCAGCGTATCAGCAGCTTTATCGCAGTGGTGAGTTGAGGGCTCGTGCAGAGGAGGCCAGAGCAAGGCTGGCGGAGTGCCGTTTGTGTCCTCGCCGATGCCAGGTTAATCGTTTGGCTGGCGAAAGCGGGAAGTGCCGGGTCACCGACCAGGTCGTGGTTTCCAGCTACGGGGCGCACTTTGGTGAGGAAGCACCCCTGGTGGGGAGGCGTGGCTCGGGGACCATCTTTTTCACCTACTGCAACCTCAAATGTGTCTTCTGCCAGAACTACACCATAAGTCAGCTGGGCGAGGGTAGCGCAGTAGGCATGGAGGAACTGGCCAGAATGATGTTTTCGCTTCAGGCGCAGGGCTGCCATAATATAAATCTGGTAAGCTCCACCCATGTGGTGGCTTACATCTTGGAGGCGCTGGAGTTGGCGGCGGGCCAGGGACTGTCTTTACCGCTGGTATATAACACCGGTGGTTACGACTCTGTAGAGACCCTGGAGCTGCTGGACGGGATTGTTGATATATATATGCCTGATATGAAGTATTCTGATGCAAAAATTGCTGAGCAGCTATCCGGGATAGAGGGCTACCCGGAAGTGAACAGGGCCGCCGTCAGGGAGATGCACCGCCAGGTGGGTGACCTTGAGATAGATGAGCAGGGAGTGGCTCAAGGCGGTCTGTTGGTGCGTCACCTGGTTCTGCCCAATCGGCTGGCTGGCACTGAAGGGGTGGTACGTTTCTTAGCTCAAGAAATTTCCCCCAATACCTACCTGAATATTATGGCTCAGTATCATCCCTGCCACCAGGCATTTGATATACCGGTGCTGGCCCGTCCTATACGCAGGGATGAGTTTTCTGAAGCCATTGACTTGTCTCACCAGTACGGGCTACACCGCTTGGATAAGGAAAATGCCTCACTCCCGCTAAAACTAATCCTGGGGTAGGTCCCCATGGCCGACCTGGCTTCGGTTAAAGCAACAGTATACGGTTTTGTTCAGGGTGTATTCTTCCGTGACTTCGTGTCCCGACGGGCGGCGGAGCTGGGACTGACCGGATATGTCCGTAACCTGCCCAGCGGGGAGGCCGTCGAGGTTCAGGCTGAGGGGGAGAGGCAGCAGTTAGAAAAGCTGATTAACCACCTCAGGGTCGGACCACCGGCAGCCAGGGTGGAGAAGGTAGAGGTCAAATGGTCAGACCATACCGGGAGCTACTTTGATTTCAGCGTACGTTACTAGAGGCAGGGGGAATCAGTCCTTGACCGGCCTCAGCCCGTAGTAGCGGTCGCGGCTGAGGAGACGGGATAAGACCTCAGAAGAGGTACGGTAGTTATCCCCGACGAGCCGTTGGTTCAATTCCTTTCTCAGTGCCTCCAAGTTAAGGGGCTGATTGCCATTGGCCAGGAAAACCCGAAACGTGTTCTCCAGGATGGGTAACCTGTTGGTGATAAAATCCGCTGTCTTGGAGCAGCAGTCCCTGATGTGAGAGAGGAGTTCGTCCATTGAAACCTCTGCCCCGCTGGCCATAAGCTGCGTGTGGCAGTTAGGACAGAGGCAGTGTTGTGCCAGAGTATAAAGTGAGCGGTTATTCTGCTGGTACCATTCAACATCAATAAACCAGTATGCGTTATCTTGCTCGATGGTCATCTTTTCTCCACTCTCAGAAGTATTTTCATAATTAGCCCTCGGTTTCCAGCTCGACTTTACCCATGTCGATTAGGTCAAGGTACTCTGCCTTAAGCCCCAGCATTGCTGAGGCTTCGCGATCTATCTCGTAGGGCTCACCAACAAACACCTTACCGTACTCTTCAATCTCCCCTTGAGTGGGGTCTTCTGAGCTGGTAAACTTCTGACGAGCTTCTATAATCCCCAGGTCAAAGGGCAGGGTAAAATAGAGGTCTGCCACCACCTTATCTATCCCCAGGCTGGACAAGGCTCCGTGGATGCTTGGTGCCTGAGTGCCATGCTTATTGCTCGGCAAAAGCGGCAGCAGGTTCATTACGCTCAAGCTGGGTCTACCGCCAAGAATTTTTAGCGGAGCCACTGTTATTAAGTAGTCACTGGACAGGATAACGTTGGGCACCCAGAAGGTAGGTACAGCGAAGGGCTTGGCTAGAGGATTGTCTACCTCCACCCAGATGCAATCCTTTACGTCCAGCGTTAATACTCGTGGGAAATCATAGCCCAGAGCCTGACATATGGGGCGGATGGGGTCTCCCTCGGGTGTGCCCTCAAGCAGGAGGATATCAGCGTCACTGACCCGTCTTATGTCTCTTATTATCAGCGAGAGCATCTCCCGGCTGGTGGTTACCGGGTAGGGTACCGGATAACCGGCGCTGGGTTTAATCAAGATGCGTCTCGCCCTTGATACCTGTGGCGGTGGTTCAAAGACAAACTTTGAGGCGTCAACTATCAAGCCTACCTCCTCTGCTGAACAGGTGCCAGCCTTCTGGCATAGCCGGGTGTCGGTTAAGGCTCTTCATTCCAGTCCAGCATCATAACCTGAACTTTGTCTCCTGCCTCTACCCGTGGCTTGTCCTCAGGTATGACTACCAGCCCGTTGGCTAATTTCATAGAGGTCAGAATTCCCGAGCCCTGAGGACCGGTCAGGCGGGCGAAATACTGACCGTCGCGTTTCTCAACTACGGCCCGAGCAAAGATACGGCGCCCGTCACTGTTTACCACCGGGTTCTCTATTGTCGCTTCTACCGCAGGCTTGGTCAGGTTTTTCTTACCCATCATCTTGAGAATGGCTGGGCGGGCAAATAGCTCGAAGGTAACCATCGAACTAACTGGATTGCCCGGCAGGCCAAGGTGGGGTATTCCGCCAATCCTGCCGAAGGCCAGGGGTCTGCCCGGCTTCATCCGAACTTGCCAGAAGTCAATCTCGCCCTCTCTAGCCAGGATGTCTTTTACCATATCGTAATCGCCCATGGACACGCCGCCAGTAGTTATCAGCATGTCGCTGTCAAGTGCCAGATTCAGCTTGGTTACCAGCGAGTCCTCACTATCTAAAGCTATGCCCAGCAGTTTGGGCACCCCGCCATACCGCATAACCAGGGCGGCTACACTGTATGAATTACTGTTATATATCTTGCCTGGAGGCAGTTGCTGGTCAATCTCAACCAGCTCGTCTCCGGTGGCCAGAATGGCTACTACAGGGCGGCGGACGACTTTCACTTTGGCCTTTCCTAGCGAAGCCAGGACACCAATTTCTGAAGGTCTGATTATTGTTTCCCGCCTTAATACTGTGGCCCCTTGGGCAATGTCCTCGCCCGAGCGGCGAATGTTAGCGCCGGCCTTTGCTTCACGCAAGACCCCTATTTTGCTGGAATCGCCCTCACGGTGAGGCTCATCGGTATCCTCAAATCTGACTATGCTATCAGCACCCTTGGGTATTGGTGCTCCCGTCATAATACGAATGGCTGTGCCTGGTTTTACTTCGTTCTTGGGTAGAGAGCCAGCGCTAACGGTCTCAATAACGCGCAGAAATCGGGGTGATTCCTGGCTGGCACCATCAGTGTCTGTTGACCTGACCGCATAGCCGTCCATAGCCGTATTATCCAGCGGGGGTACATTGATGTCAGAGTATATGTCTTCGGCCAGGACTTGTCCCAGAGAGTCCAAGACGGGCCGCTCTTCCACTTCCAGTATATTCACATAACTGAGGACTCTTTCCAGAGCCTCTTCGACGCTTATCATTAACCTATATCTCCTTGGTCAGTTCTCTTGCCCGCCTCAAATCGGCTTCGGTATTGATGTTAAAAAAGCTCAGGTGTTTGGGGTCGAACCTGTCAATCTCTTCAGCTTCTACATACCTTACCCTGACTAGGTCAAAGAGCCTGGTAACACTTAGGGTACCTTGTTTCAGCATGCTTTCTATGGCGGACAGGCAACCGCTGGAGTAAACGGCGTGAAGCGGTTCAACCAGCCCATCCCACCGCGGAACGACCAGGTCGAAGTCTGCCGAAAGTTGTACCATGTGGCGGAGCAGGGCTTGGTTCAAAAAAGGCATGTCACAGGCGACGACTATGTTATGCCGTGCATCTGACATTACTAAGCCCGTATATATGCCACCCAAGGGGCCCTTACCGGGGTGAATATCGGTTACTATTTTTAGCCTCGGGGTGCCAGCAAGCTGGGGTATAGACTGCTTCTTGGCAGTAACTATGATGATGTTAGTGTTAAAGGAACTAAGACGGGATACTACCCAATGGAGCAAACGTCTGTTGCTGATAACCTCTGATGCCTTATTTCGCCCTAGCCGCAGGCCCTTGCCGCCAGCCAGAATGATACAGCTTATCTCCAAGGTAAGTTTCTCAGTTTCCTCTCCTGAGACCCTCTTAACTATTTTACCACAGCCAATGGTGGTAGCGAAAGAGGGGGCTTCCGATGTAGCTTTCACCCCGAGAGAAACTTTTCCGGTTTGAACTCGCTTAGTATCCTGGGGTTAGAGCCTGGTCACTGCTTCTCGGGCTACCGCTTCGGCCTTAGCCCTGCCCGCCAGGACTTCAACCAGCTTGAGGGAAAACTCCATTGCTGTCCCCGGCCCCTGGCTGGTGATAGTCTTGCCATCAACAACAACCCGCTCGCCGCTATATCGGGCACCGGTCAGGGTATCTTCCATGCCGGGATATATGGTAGCCCTTTTACCTTGAATTACGCCTGCCTGAGCCAGCACTGATGGGGCGCCACATATGGCGGTGACGTATTTACCCCTGTCCTGCATCTCCCTTACCAGCTTCAATACCTTTTCACTCTTCCCTAGGTTGACAAAGCCCGGGTTTCCCCCGGGAAGGATGATGACATCAAAGTCGTCGGCACGTACTTTATCTACTGAGGTCTCAGGTGTTACCTTGACGTCATGGGCTCCGTTAGTGACGCCTTCTTTCAGCCCGGCAACGGTAACGTCTATCCCGGCACGTCTCAGAATGTCAACGATAGTGGAAAACTCAATCTCTTCAAACCCCTCGGCCAGTAGGACTACGACCTTCATGCCTCACCTCCTTTGGTTTTCACTTTTCGGCTAGAGAAAGTACCAGGTTGACCAGGGTGCGTACCGGCACGCCGGTAGCCCCCTTGACGAAGTAGCCCCGTTCTTTTTCGCTCATGTTGGTACCAGCGATATCCAGGTGAACCCAGGGAGTATCGCCGACAAATTCAGACAGGAACTGGGCGCCGGTAATGGAACCGCCATATCTGCCGCCGGTGTTCTTGATGTCGGCCACATCGCTCTGGTTCAACTCTTTATACTCCTCCAACATCGGCATCTGCCACATGCACTCCCCGGCTTTAGTGCCAGCGGCAACTACCTTGTCCACCAGCTCCTGATTATTACCGAAAGCGCCGGTACAGATATCACCCAGAGCCACCCGGCAGGCTCCGGTTAGAGTCGCTACGTCCACCATGAGTCTGGCACCTTGTTTTTTGGCGTAGCTTAAAGCGTCAGCCAGAACGAGCCGCCCTTCAGCATCGGTGGAGGTTATCTCAATCGTCTTGCCATTCATGGCGGTTAGAATATCACCCGGTTTCAGAGCACTACCGCTGGGCAGGTTCTCCGTGGCGGGAACGATAGCGGTAACGTTAATCTTTGGTTTAAGTTGGGCAATGGCGCTCATCGCCGCTATAACCGCAGCACCTCCCGCCATATCTCCCTTCTGATCCTCCATACTCTCGGCTGTCTTCATGGGGATACCTCCGGAGTCAAAGGTTATACCCTTGCCCAGCAGGGCCACATCAATTTCACCGGAGTCGCCGCCCTTATAGTTAAGGATGATAAACTTGGGCGGTTGCTGGCTGCCCTGGTTTACACCGAGCAGCGCCCCCATGCCTAGCTCCTGCATCTGCTCCCGCTCGAGAATAGTAAGTCCCAGCCCGTAGCTCTGAGACAGTCTGGTTGCCGCCTCAGCCATGTGGCTGGGGGTCATGTAGTTAGCCGGCTCGTTGACCATATCACGGGCCAGGTTGGTTGCCTCAGCCAGAACCCTGCCCCTGTGGCTACCCTGTTCCAGTATGGCAGCCTCCGTTTTGTCGGCGGTTACGATGAGGAACTCCTTGACTTCACCATACTCCGGCTCCTTGGTTATGTGCTTGCGGAACGAGTAGAGACCGAGCAGGGCACCCTCGGTTACCATCTGTGCTGAAGTCTCCGGACTGATGCCAGCCAGTCCGGCACCCTGGGGGATGGTGGCCATAGTGTCCACCCCCTTCTGCCGTAGTAAGCGGCAGGTCTGAGCTACTGCTCTGGCAATCTTGTCCTGAGATAGCTCTGGCTCTTTGCCCAGCCCGGTGACTACCACACGGGCCGCTGGCAGCTTGCCCAGGCTATGGATAATAGTGACCTCACCAGGTTTACCCTTAATCTCGCCCTGTCTGATAAGCTGAGAGATAGCCCCGTCCAGGGCCTTATCTATGGTGGCTAGGTCACCGTCAAGACGTTTCGTCCCTTCAAAAAAGTTTAAGACGATGGCACCAGCCTTAATCTTAGCTATGTCACCGACTACGACTCTAATCTCCACCTTAAGCCTCCTTTCACCGGCTCGCCTCTCGCACAATCTTGTCCAGAAACGGGGTGATATCCTGGGAAGTATCCACAACGTAGTGGTTGCGGCGAATTCTCTGAACAGTATCCTTCATTCTCTGATATACTGTCCAGTCCGCATCCGATTTAGCCTTTGGGTCTTCCTGCCTGTTCTTGAGCCGCTCTCGGACTACCTCAGGCGGTGCCTCAACGCGTACCAGGATTAGCCTGACATTCAGCCGGTCAGCGATGCTGTAAAGGTGCTCGCGGTACCGCTCTGACAGGTTGGTGGCATCTAGAATAATCGGTATCCCCTTTTTGAGCAGGCTCCCGATGAGAGTATGAATAGCTCGGAAAAGGTACGAACTCTCCTGCCGACTGTAGTCCGGCTTGGGGAAGAGGGTCTTACGCAGGGAATCGCTTTCCAGGACGAGGGAGGACAGCCTTTCCGCCAGCTTGCTGCAGATATAAGACTTGCCTGTTCCAGGCAGGCCGCTAACCGCAATGAAGCTGGGCTCGGCCATTGGTTCAGGGAGCCTCCCCAGGCTTCCGGTTAGGCGCTCAACATCAGAGATGAGCTGGCTCTGATGCACTTCTGATTGAGGAATAGTGTTGGTCACTGTCCTGCCTTCAGGGTAATTCTATTCTTGTTTCATAGCTGAAGTCAATTGCCCCCCGTGTTTTAGCGGGAGCGGCGGGTTGACTTCACCCTCGGACCGAAACTAAACTACAGATTGAGGTGAGAGGTGTCAGTTAACCCAGTTCCCAGACGGACCGGTATTGCCAATCTGCCGTTGCACCACGGCCGGGCGCCCCGCTGGCTGTTTGACCGTATGGTCAAGCTGGCTCGCGAGATTACCATTGTCATTGTGGACGAGTTTGGCGCTGAAGAGATGGTGCGGCGGCTCTCGCACCCCCACTGGTTCCAGGCCTTCGGCTGCATTCTCGGCTTTGACTGGCACTCAAGTGGCGTTACCACCACCCTCTGCGGTGCTCTCAAGGAGGGGGTGAGGGGGCTGGAGAAAGACCTGGGCCTGTTTGTCGCCGGTGGTAAGGGCAGGACCTCACGGCGGACCCCGTCAGAGATAGAGTCCTGGGGGGATTTGATTTCACTCAACCCCGCCCCCCTGGTTTACGCCAGCCGGATGTCGGCCAAGGTGGATAGCTCCGCGGTGCAGGATGGCTACCAGCTCTACCACCATGCCTTTATATTTACTGCCGGCGGTCTGTGGGCGGTGGTGCAGCAGGGGATGAACGAGACCAATCGCTATGCCCGCCGCTACCACTGGCTGGGCGAGACGGTGAAGAGCTTTGTTAATGAGCCGCATTCGGCCGTCCTGTCCGAGGCGAGGGGACGTGCCCTGAACCTGGTTGCCAGCGAGAGTGACCCTGCCCGGACCACCATCGCCGATATAGCCACCGAGGAAAAGCCAGAGAAGCTCCTGGTCGAACTTAAGCGGATAAAGACCTTGGACCTGCCCTCGCACCACTACCTGAGCACCGAAGACCTCCACCCCGACAGCCTGAAACGGATTATCCTG
>CAZMZA010000006.1:0-25546 GCA_964570635.1 uncultured Dehalococcoidales bacterium | reverse complement strand
ATTATAATGGTGCATAAAACGTTTACTTTCCTCTATCCCCAAACCATCCAGCTGCTGTTCTTTGCCAATAGGACCCAGAGTGGTAATAGTCAGTACCTGTGTTTCGCCCCGGCTGAACAGGGCTGAGCCATGAGTACGAGGTAGGAGCCCTACCTCACAGTAAAGCGGACGGACTTCCGTCAGACCACGACTACCGAGACGCTGTCCCTTTTCCAGGACATTGCTTCTGAACCTAGTCTTAACCTCGCTCTCGAAGGCAGCAGTTATGTCCTCAGCAGCGAATGACTCACCCAGACCCTCTATGAGTTCATTCTTCAGACCACTCAGTGTCTGCTCACGCTCTAGCTTCTCCGTCAGGCTCAAGGCCCGCTCGAGCTTTCCGTCAATAACTGGTGCGATGGCTGAAAATACCTCGGGGTTAATCTCGCGGGCAGGCACTTCCAGTTTGGGCTTGCCACAGGCCGACTGCAGCTCTTCTTGAAGCTTAATAATATCCTGGTTTGCCTTGTGCCCGAATTGGATGGCCTGGGTAATGGTGTCCTCGCTGACCCCTCGAGCCCCCGCCTCGACCATTACTACAGCTTCCTTGCTGCTGGCCACGACAAGTTCAAAAAGGCTATCCTCAAGCTGGAGCAGCGTCGGGTTCAATACAAGCTCGCCGTTAATGTGCCCAACACGAACAGCACTGACTGGTCCGTAAAATGGCACTTCTGATAGCGATAAAACAGCGGAGCCACCGATAATCGCCGGGATGTCAGGGGCATTCTCCTGGTCGGCAGAGAGCACAGTAACTACAATCTGAATGTCGTTGCGCCACTCCTTAGGCAGCAGTGGACGTAGTGGACGGTCGGTAATCCGACTGGCCAGGGTTGCCTCCTGGCTGGGACGTCCCTCCCGTCTAATGAAGCCGCCGGGAATCTTGCCGGCAGCGTACAATCTTTCCTCATAATCAATGGTTAGAGGCAGAAAATCTCCCCCTTCTCGGGGTTCGCTGCTGATGGAAGCGGTGACCAGAACTACAGTATCTCCATAGCGGACAGTTACGGCTCCACTTGCCTGTCCTGCAAGCTTTCCTGTCTCGATGATGAGACTTCTGCCACCAACCTCACACTGAAAAGTCCGGGATTCTATCAATGTTTCTCCCCACACCAAAGGCATTACTTGCGTAGACTGAGCCGGCCGATAAGGTTATTGTATCGGCCCACATCGTGTTTGCTCAGGTAAGCCAGCAGCCTTTTTCTTTGCCCGACAAGTTTGAGTAAGCCGCGTTGTGAATGGTAGTCATGCCGGTTGGACACCATGTGCTCCGTTAGCTGATTTATCCTCTGCGTGAGCAGAGCTACCTGCACCTCAACCGAGCCGGTATCTCCTTCACGATGGCCAAATTCGCTTATCGTTTGTGTTTTCTTCTCTTTATCCATGTTGTAACCCCGTACTCCTCAAGTCAATATGCTAACTGTATCATAAACCGAAAGATTATAGCACAAGTAAGGATAGTTGTAAATTCAGGTTGCTATACGCCAACTACCACCACTCACCGTCCTGATACGTTCCCTGAATGTTAACTAAGGCTACTTCTTGTGGTGCTGCTTAGGTACAATCCCGTGGGCTATAGCGGCTGCGGCGATAACCTTAGCTATGTCACCCGCTATGAAGGGGAAGAACCCCAGCGCTAAAAGCTGGTAAAGACTGGCAGCCTCCCCCTTAACCAGGCTTAACCAGAGATGGAGCTGGGTGAGTCCCGGAATGTAGATGAAGACAAAGTTCGCCAAAAACATCAGGCCAAGCAGCTTGGCAAAGCTTCTCGCTCCGATGTACTTATCGGTGAAATGCCCGAGGAAAAGTGCCGCTAAGATGAAGCCAATGATATAGCCACCAGTTGGGCCAGCCAGATGACCGATACCTCCTGCCCAGCCAGCAAACCAGGGTAGCCCGGCTGCACCCAGCCCGGCGTAGATGGCTACGCCTATGCCTCCCCACCACCGTCCAAGAAGAACACCAGCCAGGAGCACGGCAAAAGTCTGGGCGGTTATTGGTACTGGTGTCCAGGGAATCGGAATCCGTACTTGAGCGGCAAGCCCGATAAGGCATGCCATACCCAGGGCCAGACCAATCTTCTTGGTCAGGCTCAGTCCATGCCGCCACCGATACGCGTCGCGTCGTGCCGTTTCCCATCTATCCCATGTGCTTATCGCCATGCCCTATCTCCTTTGCCGGTTCATTCTCCCTGCATAACCCCCCTATTTTAGTATGTACCGGCTATCACGTCAACCTCGGGATATGCCCGGTAATTGAAAGGGGGCCGCAACCGTGCTACAATAGGCATCGGTGCCAACTTCTGTACCCTGAGCGGAGCGCAAAGGAGAAGAGAGGAATGCTAAGTATTATTGTCTGCATGAAGCAGGTGCTTGACCCGGAGGCTCCTGTATCAGCCTTCAAGATTGACCCTGAGGCCAAACGCGCCATCCCACCTAAGGGTACCCCCCCAGTGCTGAACCCTTATGATGAGAACGCACTTGAGGCTGCCATCAGGATAAAGGAGGCTCAGCCTGCCGAGATAACTGTAATAAGTATGGGGGCACAACTGGCAAGAGCCGTGGTCAAGAAGCCTCTGGCCGTGGGAGCCGATGAATTGACCCTGCTGGAAGATGCAGTTTTTGACGACCTTGATAGCTACTCTACGGCTTACATATTGGCCGCGGCGATAAAGAAGATAGGGAAATATGACCTTATCCTCTGTGGCCGGCAGGCGGCGGATACAGACGCTGGCCAGGTAGGCTCCGGGGTTGCCGAAATCCTGGGTATCCCAAGTATCACCGCAGTTCAGAAGGTAGAGGTTGCTGACGGGACGCTGAAAGTGGAGCGGGTGGTATCAGACGGCTACGAAGTAATCGAGGTTACACTGCCAGCTGTGGTTACCGCCAGCAATGAAATCGGTGAGCTACGCTCCCCTAACATGAAGGCGGTTATGGAGGCGCAGAAGAAGTCGTTTACTGTCTGGAAGGCCGAAGACCTCGGGATTGACCCGTCTCGGTTCCGGCGGACCAATTTGCTTCAGCTATTTATTCCTGTCCATGAAGGTGTGTGTGAGATTGTGGAGGGCGAAAGCCCTGAGCAGGCCGGAGAGAATCTAGCCCTGAAGTTAAGAGAGGCTAAAATACTGTAGGTATGGCCGTCCAGCTTCAGCTTCCCTCCAGCAAGCAAGGTAGCCCGATACTGCTGGAGGGATTTTTATTTCCCCAAAAACTCTACTTTAAATCGGTATTTCCGGCTCGGTAACGATGCGGCTTATACCTATACTCTCAATGTCGTCGGGTAGCGTCTCATTCTCAAAGAAGACGGTGTTGCCCTTACGCACCAGTACCACTGGCATGATCCCGCTTCTCAGGTAAAAGGTGTATCTCTGGCACTCTCTCCGGCAGGGAAAGATGCCAATGAACTCCTCCTTTTCCGGAATATCGCAGGAGTTCGTCAGGCAGAACCTGGTGGTGGTAACATAGGCAAACGGTACATATATGGAGCCCGTTAGGTTATCCAGGTGAAAATCGATACCCTGAAGTACGTTATCCAGCTCCACCCGTCTGACACCCTGTTCCCTCAGGAAATCAACCAGAACCGGGACAGTAATGTTAGAGCTTCGGAAGTATTCCACCGTAGTTTCGGGCAGTTTATCTATGACCATCATTAACCTTGGTCCGCGTTTCATTCTTACCAGCAAGCGCCCCATCACCGGCTGTAACCGGGTATAACGGCTGTGCAACACCCGTAACACGCCATAATCGTTAAAAACTACCTCGCTATCCGGTTTTCTTCGCTTTATCTCGCCCAGGAGAGGCCCGAGCCTTTTCATGCCCTTATCGGTAACATAAGGGGTGACAAAAGTGAAATCCAGGCCCTGCTCAGCAACAAAATCCAGAACCTGCCGCAGGTCAGAACGAGACGGTATAAGCTGCTCGCAGAATTCGTTGCCGAAATACAGCCGGCTAAAGCGAGGACTGACGTATTTCAGGTGTTCTATCTTTGAGATGAATACTGCGTGTTCCACGTTTCAACCAGCACCTCGGGGTAATAACACAAATAGACCCGGCACGGGCGGCGGTATGTGTCGCTATACAGCTTCTGCGTCACCTGTCGAAACTGCTCTCTTGTCGGTTGCTTCTCCTCCAGAAAATTCAGTAGCGAGCGAATAAATATAACATCGGTAATCTTCCTGGCTGTGGGGTTACCCCGACCCACAATCTTCACGCTGGTAATGTTCATTTCGCTGAGTTCGTAGAGGGCACAGGCGCCACACGGGTAATCATCAACGTGAACCGTCTGCCAGATGTGCTGCCGCTTCCAGGATAGCTCGCCTTCTCCGGCATCATCACACACGCTGGCAGAGATGTCATAGGGCAAAAGGCAAGCATTCTCGTACAGTGGCTGAATCGACTGGTCAGCAAGCCCGTGCTGGAAGGTACAGAGTCCATCTACATTGGGGCAGCGTGAGTTAAGGATAAAGGTCTCCATCTCAATATCTGAAACACTGCTAACTATATCGTCCATTTCCTTCAGGGTTAGGTGTCGGGGAAGTATTATTCTGGAGGCACCCAAGTCCCGATAGAACTTCGCCGTCTCCGAGTTAAAGGTATTGCCACCGGTGCTGATAACTATTCTGGTTCTTATATCCATTTTTCTCAGGGTCAGCAGAAGGGCCAGGTCAGCCACCATTAGCCCGTAAACACCCATCCCCACTACTTTATCCACATAGTCTAGGATGAAGGGATACTGTTTCGGGGTGTAGTAGTGCTCGTTAAGGGTCAGAAAGACAGGGATGGAATGTGTCTGGGCGATGTTGATACAGGCCTTGAGCTCATCGAAGGTAGTAAAGTTGGCTCCCCCACCCGGTCGGCGGTTAATGGAGCCGGCAATATATTTAGTGTGCCATTCCTCAGTCAAAAGACCGCAGTAAAGCTCATCAGCGCCAGCCTTGATTAGCTGGGCTACTTCTTCAATTTTATCTACTGGTGACAGGAGTTTCATCATTATCTAACCGCCTGAAATATTATGTCAACTACCTAGCGGTAGGCAGACTGCCCTGCCCTATCTGGTTCCAGACACGTGTGGTGAAGACGGGTCATTGCGTCGGCATGTGTGGCGACCTGATTGAAAGCGGGGCTTTACGCTATTTCTCGGCTTTCTCCATTTTCCCCACGTCTACGAGGCGGGTGGGATTGGCTACGTTATTGGGGTCGAAAGCTTTCTTAAACTTGCCCAGTATCAGGTGGTAGTTAGCAAAAGAGGGCCCTACCCGGCTAGATGGTGCTACACATATAGTAAACTCCGCTATCTTCAGCTTCGTCTCCTCGACTATGGTATCCCGGGCACTGTCCACCACTATCCGGCAATCCTCGTCCGTTTTCTCATGAGGGAAATCCACTTCTGCCGAAGCGAAGTGACAAAAGTCATAAGCCAGAACCCAATCCGAATGGTCAGAGTCTAGGACGGGCGGAGCGTATCTATCTGTAATCTCCCAGCCCAACTGGAAACTTCTCTGGCAGTCATCCAGCGAGTCGTAGGAAATAATATTGGTGGAAAAGCTGCCACTCGGTCGCATCATCCGGCAGCCGTTGGTATCCCTGATCCAGTTGTTAGCCGTATAGGGCACCCACTGCCGGTGCACTTCATCCGGTATCAATTTGCCACCGGTCTCCGCAATTATCTGTTTCAGTACCTTCTCCTCATAGTCTAATTGCTTCTCCGAGGCAAACCCCCAGAGACAGACAGCCACGCAGTTCCTGACATTCTTCTGCCAGTGTTCCTCCACCCAGGTGTTCCAGTATTCCTCCGCGGACTTTGCCCACCACCAGTCAAAGTAGGCTGGAGGCCAGTGATGCAACATACCACCAATCTCTGCCTTACCTATCTCACGCATAGCCTCAATTGCCTCCTCGAAAGTGGGGTAGGTAAACAGGTACCACTTGAATCTCTCCAGAGGCAACTCGCACTTCTTATCCGGGGCTACCCCTTCGGTAGGGAAAACAGCCGGACCAGGCCAGGGATAGAGTTTGACCGCCATTCTGGTTACCACGCCTAAAGTCCCTAAATTTCCAGCTGCCGCTCTAAGTACGGCTCTGGCATCCGGTCCCGGACCCTCACCCCAGTAATACCCCCCTCCTGGAATAGCCAGGGAACCGGTTCTTACAATATCACCGGTAGGCAAAATCCACTCCACACCCAATATATTCCGGGGAGCATACCCGGTCCGATAGCATGTCCCCTGCAGACCCTGAAAGAGGTGGTTGGCCAGGCTAGCTGCCTGGGCGCCAGCTTCAGGAATGCCATTAAACAAGCCCTTCTTCATAGCTTCGGCCTGCAGTTGAGCATGAGTAACATAAGGCTCAATTATGGCATACATATTCTTTTCATCTATCTCCAGCCTGTTCATCCTCTTGGTGTCAATTATGCACCAGTACGGTCTCATGGCACTTAGCAGAACGAATAACAGCCCCGTACCAACCACCGAATAGGGAAACTGGTAACGGTTGGCCAGTTTCATTATCTGCTGTACATCCTCGGCGCTACCGGGTAAAACGATAAATTCGGGGCTTCGCCGGCGCAGGGTACTCATAGCATAAAAATCCCGACTGTAGGCTCCCGTTACCCCGGGGTCGTCGGAGACATAATCACGCCCGAGGATGTTAACCAGCTCATCGTATATTACCTTGTGTTTCTCATCCCCTAGTGCCATCGTAGTTCCCTCCCTTTCGTATTGCCGTCTTAAGAAAGGCGTTTGGTCGGCTAGTCAACTTTAGCCTTATGCTTCGGGCGCCTCCATCTTCTCCATATTGATAAACCGGGTAGGATTGGCTACGTTATTAGGGTCGAGTGCCTTCTTAATACTGCCCACTATAATATGGAAGTCACCGAAGGCCGGGCCAATCCTGTTGGCCGGTGCCAGACAACCGGTGAACTCGACTACCCGGCGCTTCATATCCTGGGCTATGGTCTCGGTGGCGCATTTTACCACCGCCTCACAAACCTCCTGCGTTTTCTCATGGGGAAAATCGGCTTCGGCAGAAGCAAAGTGACCGAAATCATAGCTGATGATAAGGGCCGAACGAGCACAATCCAGGATGGGCGGGGTATATTTTTCGATAAGCTCCCATCCCAATTCCAGGCTTCTCATGGCATCATCCAGCGAGTCATAGGTAATTAGACCGGAGCCATAGGCACCGATTCGCATTATGCGGGAGCCGTGGGAACTCCTGACCCAGTTGCTGGCGGTATAGGGTACCCACCTTTGAAATGCTTCGTCGGTTATAAGTTTGCCACCGGTCTCCTCAATTATCTGCTCGAGCACTTTCTGCTCATATTCCACCTGTTTTTCCGAGGTAAATCCCCAGAGACAGACGGCCACGGAGTTACCGAAATTCTTCTGCCAGTATTCCTCCACCCAGGTGCTCCAGTACTCCTCTTTGGACTTTGCCCACCACCAGTCAAGGAAAACCTCCGGCAGGTGCTGTAGCACCCCGCCAATCTCGGTCTTGCTTATCTCACGTATAGCCTCAACTGCCTCTTCAAGCGTAGGATAGGTAAAGAAATACCATTTGAACCTCTCCGGGGGCAGCTCGCTCTTCTTATCCGGGGCTACTCCCTCGGTGGGAAAGACAGCCGGACCAGGCCAGGGATAGAGTTTGACCGCTAGCTTGGTTATTACGCCCAGAGCACCCAGATGCCCGAGCAGACCTCGCAGCAGGCCCCTGGCGTCCGGTCCCGGACCCTCACCCCAGTAGTACCCCGCCCGCGGGTTAGCCAGCGAACCGGTTCTCAAGACTTCCCCGTTGGGCAGGACCCACTCCACACCTAAAACATTCCTGGGGGCATATCCAGTGCGGTAGGCTGTGCCGTGCTCGCCCTGGAAGACATGATTTGCCAGGCACGATGTCTGAGCGCCAGCCATTGTGTTGCCCGCATGCAGCCCCCTCTTCATAACTTCAGCATGCAACTGGGCATGAGTGGCGTAGGGCTCGATTACGGCATACATGTTCTTCTCGTCTACCTCAATCCTGTCCATTCTCTTAGTATCAACTATGCACCAATGAGGCTTACGAGCCCCGATGACGGGGAACAGGAGCCCAGAGCCTATCACTGAGAAGGGAAACTCATAGCGGTTAGCCAGTCTGACTACCTGTTGCACATCGGCTGTGCTCCCGGGTAAGACAACAAACTCCGGACTCTGTCTGTGCAACACACTTGCTGCGTAAAAATCACGGCTATAAGCTTCTATTACCGCCGGGTCATCAGAGACGTATTCGATACCAAGAATATTGACCAGCTCATCGTATATTACCTTATGTTTCTCATCACCTAGCGGCATCTCAAATTCTCTCCCTCTCGGATTGCCATACTTAAGGCCAAAGGCACTTGGCTTGCCAGGTAACTTTAGTCTTATTCTCCGGTCTTCTCCATCTTATCCATATTGATGAGGCGGGTGGGGTTGGCTATATTGCTCGGGTCGAGAGCCTTCTTCAGCTTTGCCACCAGAAGGTGTATGTTGGCGAAGGAGGAACCGCTACGGTCATACGGTGAGGTGGCAAGCAGGAAAGCTGGAAGCTTAGACTCAGCACTTCTACTTATGACCTCGTTAAGAATGCCCCCTACGGCTATGAGGTCAGCTTCGTCGTCTTTCTCTCGGGGGACATCCATCTCCGCCAGGGCACAGTGACCGAAGTCATAAGGAGCCACCCAGGCCGGGTGCTCACTGTCTAGTAGCGGTGGGGTATACTTGTCCAGGATTGGCCACCCGGACTCAAAATTCCTCTCGCAGTCATCAAGTGAGTCGATGGCCATATCGGCTATATAGTACCCTCCGGCTGGTCTTGCCATTCGGTTGCCATTGGTGTCCCGGACCCAGTTATTGGCTGTATAGGGCACCCATCGCTCGTACACCTCGTCAGGTACCAGCTTGCCGCCGGTGTCTTTAATTATCTGCCTGAGCACCTTCTCCTCATAGGCCATCTGTTTCTCCGAGGTATACCGCCAGAGACAGACAACAACACAGTGGTTAACGTTCTTCTGCCAGTATCCCTCAACCCAGGTATTCCAGTACTCCTCTTTGGACTTTGCCCACCACCAGTTATAATAGACCGAAGGCCAGTGGTGCAGTATCATTCCAATCTCAGCCTTGCTTATCTCACGTATGGCCTCAATTGACTCTCCAAGTGTAGGGTAGGTAAAGAGATACCATTTGAAGCTTTCCCTCGGTAGTTCACTTCTCTTCTCAGGGGTTAACCCCTCGGTGGGAAAGACTGGAGGACCTGGCCAGGGGTAGAGCTTAACCGCTGCCTGAGTAATGATACCGAAACTGCCCCGATGTCCTATCAAGCCTCTCAGTAAGCCCCGGGCATCCACACCTGGACCCTCACCCCAGAAGTTTCCGGCATCAGGGTTGGCCAGAGAACCGGTTCTCAAAACATCTCCGTTAGGCAAGACCCACTCCACACCCAGTACATTACGAGCGGCATAGCCCGTCCTGTGGCCAGTGCCCTGCATTCCGGCGAATATATGATTAGCCAGGCAGGATGACTGGGCGCCAGCTTCAGGAGTGCCATTAAACAAGCCTTTCTTCATAGCTTCAGCCTGCAATTGAGCATGAGTGACGTGAGGCTCGATTATGGCATACATGTTCTTCTCGTCTATCTTTAGTATCCTGCCCAGCCTCTTGGTATCAATCATGCACCAGTACGGTTTAACCGCCGCTACCACAGCCAGCAACAGCCCGGAGCCGATTATTGAGTAAGGGAACTGATAGCGGTTGGCCAGTCTGATTATCTGCTGTATGTCTTCAGTGTTCCCGGGCATGGCAATAAACTCGGGCTTGCCTCTAATAAGGAACGAAGGTGTCTGCGACTCACGGTTATAGGCTTCCATTACTGCCGGGTCATCGGAGACATACTCAGGACCGAGCACATTAACCAGCTCCTTATATATCAGCTGGTGCTTCTCATCCCCCACTGGCATCTCGGCTTACCTCCTCTATATTGCCTGCTGAACGAGCTCGACAATGTCAAGGACCTTTATCTTGTCACCGCGCTCGTTGACCACGTCCAGGAAGTTCCTCTCGCACCAGGGGCAGGCGGTGACCAGCGCTTCAGCACCGGTCTCCTCGGCCTCCTCTATCCGCTCGATGGCGGTAAAACTGTTGAAATCCGGGTAGGCATCGGCAACGCCGCCCCCGGCACCGCAGCACCAGGCATACTCCTTGATGCGATACATTTCAACCAGTTCCACACCAGGGATGCTCTTTATAATATCTCGGGGGGCATCATAGATACCCATAATGGCTTCACCGGGGACATAGACATGGTCGCGTCTTCCCAGGTGACAGGGGTCATGGTAGGTAACGGTCATAGGGACGGTTTTGGTGAACTTGAGCTTGCCTTCCTTGATGAGGCGGTCGATAAATTCCACGATGTGCAGGACTTCAACCTTGGAGCCAAGCTCGGGGTAGAGACGCTTGAAGGTATAGTAGCCATCGGAGCAGGCAGTAACCACCGTCTTTACACCGGCATTCCTCCAGGCTTCCAGGTTATTTTCGGCATACTTGGTCAGTTCCCCGTGGTACCCCATCTCATAAGCACGACCACCACAGCAGGTCTCGTCCTTGCCCATAATGCCAACGTCAACACCGGCCTTCTGGAGCAGGGCCAGCGCTGTCCTGCCTACCTTCCACAGCCCCTCATCAAGGCTCACGCGGCAGCCGGCGTGGAAGACGACCTCGGCCTTCTCTTGAGTAAGGTCCTTTACCTTCAGACCTTTGGCCCACTTACCGCGCTCGGCTTTGGGCTTCATCAGCATGTTGTCCTCTTTACGGAGGTGGTCGATAACCGGCATATTGGCCGGCAGGAGCTGACCGTCCCCAACCAGTCTGGTCCTTATCTCCTGCATCACCCTGAGCGGCTCCATATCCTGGACACGCTTACACATGGCGTCACAACCGCCACACATGTTGCACTTATAGAATATATCCAGCAGCGCCGGAGAGTCTTCATACTTCAGGTTCCCGTCTATCAGGGCCAGCGCTATATCCATCCTGCCCTGGCAGGAGTAAGCATCGAAGAGATAATACAGGCTGGAGGGGCAGACCTTGGCGAATCTGGCACTCTTGACCTCCCAGGAGTCCACCCACTTGCACACGGAACACCGGGCACACTGCCAGGCGACCTTCCGCATGTCCCAGTAATACTTCCGGTGCCAGTCGTCCTTGGGTAATACTTTCCCACCTTCCATTACCATTCTTGTTGCCTCCTTCTAAGATGATGACAGCTCCTTAGAAACATAGCTTGCCCGGGTTCAGAATGTTATTGGGGTCGAAGGCATTCTTGACCACCTTCAGCACTGCCGTATAGGTAGCCGCCCGGCTATATACCATATCTGCCCAGGGTCCGTATGGGGTGGTGAAGAGACCACCCAGACTTATTGCCAGCTCGCTGGCTTCCATATAGAGGCTCCGAACCCTGTCCACCTCTATCGCATCGTCGGGGTTGCAGTGAAAGCCAAGCTGGCAGAAACACACCCGCGCCCGTTCCACCGGCTGTAGATAGACACCTATGTCTTTGGTCGGATATCCGTGTGCGGCGGCTACTCCAGCTATAGCCCCGATAAATTCGTGGACCTCATCCAGTGTGATATAGAAAAAGACCTCGTGGCACGCACCCTTGTAGCGGAACTTCCAGTAATCGTCTCCCGACCACGGTTTACGCAGCATCTTCAGTATGGTGCCTTCCAGCCCGGGTATGCTGCCTACGGTACGCTGTGGCTCGAAGTGAAGCTCTGAGGCAACCTCCATCAGGGCTTCCTCTTCGTATTCTATCTTCTCCTCGGGAAGCCTGTGCAGACCAGATAAGCAGAGGATAACAGTCCACTGGGGTAAAGCCTCCCTCAGGCTGTTGAACTCTCCCGGCCACTTCTCTGCCAGAATGGCAGCCAGATTAAAATCATTCAGGACAAAACATTCATTGCCCAGCATGCGACGCTGTATCCGGTATACAGGCTCAGCCACATCCTCAATCCGCTCAAACGGGATGAAGAAGACCTTGTCCAGAGTGGGCAGATATTCAGCCTTGATATTTGCCCAGGTTATAATCCCCAGTGTCCCTTGAGCCCCCAAAAAGAGCCTTGTGCTTGGAATCAGGGCATCGGGGAAATTCTGCCCCTTCATTCCCTTGCCCATAGCCGTGCCGGTCCAAAACAGGTCTCCGCTGGCCAGGACCATCTCGGCGGTAAGAAAGGTCTCGTTGTATTCACTCTTGGGAATAAGGATGGCTTCTCTCTCCATGGCACTGGTCAGTACCGACTTGGCCGGGTGGGGTAGTAACGGGTTACAGACCATCAGTCCCTGTTTTTCCAGCTCCTGCTGTAGCTGAGCCCAGGTGACCCCAGGCTCGACCTTGACCTTTTTATTCCGGCCGTCAACCTCCAGAATCTTGTTCATCCGGTTGAGGTCAAGAATAATTCCTCCCTGGCTGGGTATCCCCGCCCCGTAAAAACTGATGCGCGAGGAGCGGGGGGTGACCGGTATCAGGTGCTCATTGGCATATTTAACCACCCCTTGAATCTCCTCGGTGTTTTTGGGGGAGACGACGTAGCTCGGCATCCTGTGCTGGACGAAGCTATAATCCCTGGAGTACTTCTCAAGTGTTTCAGGGTCATCAGAAACATATTTCGAGCCCACAATGCCTGCCAGGTCCTCTTTCATTGCCATATCCGACCTCCTGCTCAGAAAATTATGTAGGGCCAATATCCTGATATATGGTGCCTCTCGTCCGGGTCTGGCACCAACCTCATTAGGTGCTATTGTACACGGCTTCCACAGGCAAGGTCAAGGAGTAGTATGCTGAAGGTTATCTATCAAGTCTCACTGCATTTTACCAGTTCGATGACTAGACCATTTCTGCCTAATATGCTATACTGAACAACGGCTGATTTACCACTTTATCTCACAGAACGAACCCAGACAGGGATAAAGGCACGTGCCATAATTAAATAAGGAGTGGTGAAGATGAGCAAAACGAAGCGTAAACTCGGGAGAGGAGTGGCTATAGTCGGAGCGGGCATGTGTAAGTATGGTGTGCGCACCGGTGTGAGCAACCGCGAGATGTTCGTGGAAGCCTTTAAGCACATGAGGGAGTCCGTAGACAGAGGAATTGACCCCAAGGACATCGAGGCTAACTATGTCGGGTGTTGCGGTGCCTGGGTATGGGAAACACAGGCAGGTATTGGTAAGTGGTGTACCGACTGGGCTGGCCTGGTGCCCATCCCGTCAACTACCGTTGATAATGCCTGTGCCAGTGCCTCAGTGGCTATACGGCAGGGCATCCTGGGCGTAGCCTCCGGTCTATACGATGTAGTTCTGGCTGGTGGTGTGGAGAAGATGACCACGCTGCCCACCAACGAGACCACACTAGTCCTGGCAACGGGAGCTGATATGACCTGGGAAACCTACGGCGGGTACACCTTCCCTGGACTCTATGCCACCATGGCTACCGCCCATATGAATGAATATGGGACCACCGCCGAGGACCTTATGGCTGTGGCCATTAAGAACCACGATAACGGTGCCTTGAACTCTATGGCTCAATTCGGCCAGACCATCAGAGACGTTATGGAGGCACGGATAGCCAGGTGCAAGGAGAAGGGACAGCCGATTCCGACCTGGGCTGACGAGATGGAATTCCTTCACGACCCGGCATATAACCCGGTAGTCGCCTGGCCTCTGAAATTGTTCGATTGCTGTCCCATAACCGACGGGGCTGCCTGTTGTCTGCTGGTGGCTGAGGACATCGCCAAGAGTTTTACGGATACGCCGATATATATTACTGGAACCGGCCAGGCCAGCGGAGGTGCGCTTCACGATAGAGAATCACTGACCGGCATACCGGCAGCAAAAATAGCCGCTAAGCAGGCCTATGAAATGGCTGGTGTTGGGCCTCAGGATATAAAGATAGCCGAGGTTCACGATTGCTTTACCATTGCCGAGGTAATGGCCATCAGTGACCTCGGCTTTTTCAAACCCGGAAAAGAAGCCGCCACTGCGGCTGCGGAGGGCAAGACGACCCGGAATGGAGCGAAACCGATTAACACCTCCGGCGGTCTCAAGAGCAAAGGACACCCGGTGGGAGCCACTGGTGCCGGCATGGTAGTGGAAATATTCGAGCAGATGAGGGGACTTGCCGGTCCAAGACAGGTGCCGATAGACGCTAACCTGGCCTTGACTCACAATGTTGGAGCACATGGCACCACCGTAGTAGTTCAAATATATGAGAGGAGATAGATTGATGAGCGAGATGCCTTTTACCGCAGCATCATTCGATAACTTCTGCAGCGAAAAGAAGCTCATGGCTTCGAAGTGCAAAGAGTGTGGCGCTATATGGTTACCACCACGCCCCCTGTGCCTCAAGTGCAAGGGTGAAGAGATGGAATGGGTGGAGCTGAAGGGTAAGGGTAAGCTACTGTCTTTCACCACCATAGGCGTTGGTACTCCGACAATGATTGAGGCGGGTTACGATAGAAAGAACCCCTATTGCGCCGGAGTGGTCGAACTGGATGAAGGTTGCAGAATGACTGCCCAGATACTGGGGGTTGATGTCGAGCACCCTGAGAACATAAAGTTAGGCACCCCGGTCACGGTAGAATTTCTGGAAAGAGGCAGTTTCTCTCTCGTGCCAGCGATAGCCAACGTTAAAAAGATATACGCAGCCTTCAGGGCTTCGTAACCGGTGCTGTCAAATGGGGTGCGGGGGTGGTCTTCAACGAGATAACACGTGCCTGATGTGACGAGCGCTGCCGCAGCATCCCCTAGAATTCTTGGTTAAGCACCCAGCCCGGAATAATTACAATAAAACAGGGAGGTTACTTTGGAACAGGACAAGCAACGAGATGCAGTTATTGTCAGTGCGTGCCGGACTCCGTTTGGTCGGTATGGCGGTTCCCTGAGAGACATCGATTACTATGACCTGGGTGCCATCCCGATGAAGGAAGTGCTCCAGCGCGTTAATCTGGAGCCTTCTATCGTAGACGAGGTTTTCTGGGGAGTGGGCGACACCTCACAGACTAAGGATGTTTATACTCCGGTAGCAGCTAGGCAATCGCTGATAAAGGCCGGGCTGCCGCCGACGACACCATCCATATCCCTCGATAAAGCCTGTGTCTCGGCAATGTCTGCGGTTAAGCTGGCGGCTATGGCCATAAAACTGGGTGAGATAGATACGGCTATAGCTGGCGGTGCTACCGCTTTCAGCCGCGAGCCGCTTATTCTGCGCGGCGTCCGCTTCACTGGCTTCAGGATGGGAAATGTTACCCTGGAAGACCCTCTATTTGAACTCGGGTACGATGACTTCAACCCGGTAAGCGTTGACACCGATAACGTGGCTCATGAATACGGGATAGACAGGCTGGAGCAGGATGAGTGGGCAGCGCGCAGCCACTTTAACTACGGCAACGCCTGGAATGCGGGGAAGTTCAAAGAGGAGATAATGCCGCTAACCATCCCGCAGCCTAAGGCGGAGCCCAAAGTACTGGATATAGACGAGCAGTATCGCCCCGACACCAGTGTGGAAAGACTGTCCAAACTGGCACCGGTGTATGGCACCCGGGCAATAACCGCGGGCAATGCTCCCGGTTTGAATGACGGGGCTACCGCAATCCTGGTAATGAGCCGGAAGAAAGCCCAAGAGCTTGGTCTTGAAATTCTGGCTACGATAGTAGCCCAGGTATCCATCGCCATTGATGCCAGCCGTATGCCCGAAGGTCCCGGCATAGCCTGGCAGAAGGTACTGAAGAAAGCAAACCTGACTATTGATGATATGGCAGTGACGGAGATAAACGAAGCCTTCGCTGCTGTACCGCTGGTATCCACCAAGCTTTTTGCCGGCGATGATAAGAACAAGCTCAAGGAAATAAGGGACAAGACTAACATCAACGGCAGTGCCATAGCCATTGGACATCCCAATACTGCCAGCGGGGCACGACTGATTACGAACCTTATGTATGAGCTGAGGAGGAGAGGCGGCGGCTATGCTCTGGCGGGAATCTGCGGTGGCCTGGCTCAGGCCGATGCTACCATAATAAAGGTAGAGTAACACCACATTTTTACACAGGCAGAAAATGAAAGCTTAGGCTATTTGAGGAGGGAACCATGACGGTATTTCACGGGCTTACTGAAGACCAGGAGATGATACTCGCCACCGTGAGGGATATGGCGAAGGACCGAATTGCTCCCCGGTCGGCAGAGATAGACAAGAACGGCGAATATCCCTGGGACATAGTGGAGTTATATCGTGAGAGCCAAATTTTAGCCATGCCGATTCCGGAAAAGTATGGCGGAGTGGGTGCTGGCGAACTGACCTGCTGCCTGGTGATAGAAGAAATCGCTAAAGTCTGTGCTAACTCAGCCCACGCCCTAGCTGACCATTGGCTGGGGATGGAGCCTTTGTTAATAGGTGGCAGCGAAGAACAGCGGCAGAAGTACTGCCCTCGTATGACTACGGAACTGGCTGCCTTTTCTCTCACTGAACCCGGGGCTGGCTCTGATGCTGCCAGCATACAGACCAAGGCAGTGCTGAAGGGAAATGAGTATATAATTAATGGCACCAAGTGCTTCTGTACCGACGGCAACGAGGCCCAATTCGTTACCGTTTTTGCCAAGACAGACCCCGCGTCTGGTACCCGGGGGATTAGCGCTTTCCTAGTAGAGAAGGGGACTCCCGGCCTTTCTGTAGGCAAGATAGAGGACCAGATGGGAATGAGGGGTACGCCAGCCTGTGAGATTATCCTGGAGGATTGCCCTGTTCCCCGTGAGAACCTCCTGGGTAAGGAAGGCGAGGGTTTCAGGATTGCCATGCAGACCTTTGACCGGAGTCGCCCGTTCGACGCTGCCCTGGCCGTCGGCATTTCTACTGGTGCCCTAGACTATGCCATTGACTACGCCAAGCAGAGGGTTCAGTTTGGCCGTCCCATCGCCGAGTTTCAGGGTATCCAGTTCATGCTGGCCGATATGGCTACCCAGACTGAAGCCGCCCGGCAACTGGTATATAAGGCAGCCATGATGATAGATGACGGAACCCCCAACTCCAAACTATCGGCTATGGCTAACTATTTTGCCACTGATGTCGGGGTAAAGGTAACCAATGACGCCATGCAGGTTCTGGGCGGCTATGGTTATATGAGGGACTACCCCCTGGAGCAGAAGATGAGAGATGTCAGACTGCTTCAGATTGTGGAGGGAACCAACCAGATTCTAAGGCTGGTCACGGCCAGAGGCCTGTTAAGCTAGTCCCCTTAAAGCTTGACTTATATACTTAGGTGTTGTACAACCTTTAAACGAGTACAGAATAAGGAGGAAAAAATGATAACGTCTGAGGAATTCGTAGACCGGCTGAGAACAATGAAGCCCAACTGCTTTATGCACGGGGAAGCCATCAAGCGTGATGACCCACGGATGATGGTGTCCATGAAAGACATCCTGATGACCTTTGACGCAGCTAGTGACCCCCAGTACAAGGATTTGGCTACCGCCACTTCCCACCTCACGGGAGATACCATTAACCGCTTTACCAATGTCCACCACAGCGTAGATGACTTACTGAAGAAACAGCTGATGACCAGAACTCTAAGCCGTCTCAGCGGAACCTGTATCCAGCGCTGCATGGGTATAGATATGGTAAACGCCCTTTCCATAGTCAGCAAGGAAGCTGATGAAAAGAGCGGTGGCAAGACCGAATACCACGAGCGCTTTAACGCATTCCTCAAGGAATTCCAGAAGAAGGATATGGTTGGCGCTGCTGCCCAGACTGATGTCAAAGGTGACCGCATGCTGAGACCGCATGAGCAGACTGATCCCGACCTCTATCTGAGAGTTGTAGAGAGGAATGCCAAAGGAGTGGTGGTCAGGGGCTGCAAGGTACACACCACCGTCGGTCCTTACTGCGACGAGCTAATCGTAACCCCCTGCCGTTCCTTAACCAAGGAGGAAGGTGACTGGTCTATCTGCTTCGCCATTCCGGCGGACACTCCCGGTGTTCACCTGCTGATTGAAGCGGCCAATCCCGTGCCGCGGAAAGCCTTCCCGGCAGAGATGGAGAAGCACGGCATCGCCCACAGCACCACAATTTTCGATGACGTGCTGGTGCCCTGGGAGAGGGTATTTTTGGATGAAGACCCCCAACTCGGCGCCCGCGCCGCACTGCTGTTTGCCCTGTACCACCGGCACAGCTACACCGGCTGCAAGCCAGCCTATACCGACATACTAATGGGTACCACCGCACTCATTGCTGAGGTTAGCGGCATTGAGAGACAGCAGCATTACCGGCACAAGCTGGCCGAGATGATATCTGTTGCCGAGCTGGTATTTGCTTCCGGCGTTGCTTCCGCCTACACCGCCACTCAGGCTTCTTCCGGAACCTTCATCCCGGACGTTATCTTCTGCAACGTTGGCCGCAAGCACGCTGGTGTCAACATCTACCACGAGTACGACATTTTGTGTGATATCTGCGGCGGGCAGCCGCAGACCATGCCCTACGAGGAAGAGTACGCCGACACCAAGTGGCGACCGTACCTGGACAAGTACTTCATGAGGAAGGCAGACGTTGATCCGGAGACAGTGCACCGCGCCTTCCGTCTGGCCCAGGACATACTGGCTGGTCCTCTTACCTCCAATATGCAGATTGCCGGCGTTCACGGCGGTGGCTCCCCGATAATGGAGGACATCGCCATATTCAGCAACTACCCTATTGAGGAGAAGAAGAACATCGCCAGGAACCTGGCCGGGATACCGCAGAAGGAGACCAAGAAATAAGATAAAACGGGCTTACTTTTACGGGGAAGCGGAGCCGCAGCTCAGGCTGGGGCTCCGTCTTTTCATTTGCCGGGTTATCGGAGGCTTGACAGTCCTGAGATGGAGCATTATCATTGCCACACCCAGGGAAAATACGGGAAAAGGAGGTAAAAATGGGACTTAAAACGCCTGAGGAATTCAAAGAGAGCCTTAGAGACGGTAGGGTGGTCTACATCGATGGTGAGAAGGTTGAAGATATTACCACTCATCCCCAACTGAAGGTAGCCGTAGAGACGGCGGCTACTGATTACGTCATGGCTGAAATGCCAGAATTCAGGGACCTGGCAGTAGTGGTTGATGAGAAGACGGGTGAGGAATACAGCCGCTATTTCTACCGACCCCAGAACGGCGAGGACTTGCTCAAGCGGCACGAGCTCATGCTGGCGGCATCCAGACTGAATTGCATGACAACCCCCTTTGCCCGGGAGATGATTGATTCTTTTAACGGCTGCGCCGTCACAGCTTACACCATGGGCAATAAGGACTACATTGAAAGGATTGAGGCCTATCTTGACTATCTAAAGAAGAACGACCTGAGCCTGGCCGGCGCCATAACTGATGTCAAGGGCGACCGGAGCCTCCGTCCCTCAGACCCGAAGCAAAAACACACGGACTATTACCTGAGAGTCGTTGACAGGAGAAAGGATGGCATCGTAGTCCGGGGAGCCAAGGCCCACATCACCGGAGCGCCATACTTGAATGAGCTTATCGTCATGCCCTGTCGAAATATGACCGAGGGCGATGCCGATTATGCTGTCGCCTTCGCTACTCCGGTTAATGCCAAGGGAATTATCCAGATAGCCCATCCTTTCGATTATCACCGCGGGGCCTCAGACTTCCCTCTCGACATGCCCATTAGAAGCCACACCGATTCACTCATCATATTTAATGACGTCTTTGTCCCCTGGGAAAGGGTATTTCTCTGTGGAGAGTGGCAACAGGCCGCCACTGCAGTCTACAACTTTGCCTATCTGCACCGCCATACAGCAACAACCTATCACATAGCCTGGGTTGAGCTTCTAGTCGGGCTGGCGGCGGCTATTTCCGAGTACAATGGCGTAGCCAGAGCGGCCAATATCAGAGACGGCATGACCGAGCTGATATTCTACCTCAACACCATGAAATCGCTGGCCAGGGCATCCTGTATTGATTATGTGATGCACGGAGGCATAGCTATCCCGAATCCGATAACAGCCAACGCTGCCAAATACTTCTATGCTAACTTCTATCACACCTGTACCAAAATAGTAGAGGACTTCTGTGGCGGCATAATCAATACCATGCCAACCTACAAAGACTGGCAGAATAGCGATACCAGAGATTTCATCGATAAATACCTGGGGGCTAAGGCAGATGTCTCGGCTGAGGCCAGACTGCGAATATTGAACACGCTGCGGCACTACCCCTGCCTTGGCACAGAGATAGACGTGAACAACATCCATGCCGAGGGTTCCCTGATGGCTGAACGGCTGACCATCTACGCGGAGGCCAGGGAAGACATTGCCCTCTATAAGAAGGTAGCCGAGGTCCTGTCTGGCATTACCAAGGTAAGCGATAAAGAGTACGTCAAGCTGGTTCAGGACCTGGGTACCCTGGGTAAAAGCGCTCAGTAGCTTTGGCTAATAGAAAGGCCGGCCGGTAGCAGTTGGTTGCTATCGGCCGGTCGAACTTGTGCCGCTGACTGTAGGCTCTGTCTTACTAGGCTGTCTTAGAGCCACTGCCCACCGTCTATCAGAATCTCGGAACCGGAGGTGTAATTACTCGCCGGTGAGGCAAGGTAGACTATCATTCCCTTAAGCTCCTCGGTATTGCCCGGTCTTCTCATGGGCCAACCGCTTACGAGCTTCTTACCTCCCTCCGTCTCAAAGAAGTCACGGTTCAACGGGGTGAGAAAGTAACCGGGAGAGAGGGTATTTGCCTGGATATTATAGCGGGCCAGCTCTAAAGCCAGTGTTTTGGTCAGCATGACTATTGCCGCTTTGGCGGAGGCATAGGCAGCCATGCCGGGCAGCGCCTTGAAGGAAGAGGCGGAAGAGATGTTGATTATCTTTCCCTCATTTTGCTTCATCATTTCCGCAGCTACGGCACGGCAGCACAGAAATGAGCCCCTGAGGTCTACGGCAATGACCTTATCCCAGTTTTCGGGGCTCATGTCCACCACGCGCTTGTTCTCACCGAATATCCCGGCGCTATTGACCAGTATGTCTATCTTACCGAACTCGCTGACTACCTTGGCTACCATGTTATCCACGTCTTCCGGGTTGGTGACATCGCACTTGATAGGAAATACCTTTGTTCTGAATTTCTCTATACCCGTGCAGGCCTCCTGACATTGCGGCGTACCAACAATGACGTCAGCCACAACGATGTCCGCCCCAGCTTCGGCAAGAGCCTCCGAGAAAGCGGTACCAAGTCCCGAACAGCCACCGGTTACTACTGCCACCTTACCACTTAAGTCAAACCTGGCCAGCTTCATGGACCTCACCTCCTTGAATATAGTTTTCTCCCCAGAGAAAGCCAAAGCCGGTCTCGCGTGCTAGTCCCACGGGAGCTCGCCAACGTCACCCGTGGCACAAATGACCTGACCGGTGATAAAATGAGCGTCATCAGACGCCAAGAAGACGATGAGGGGTGCCACATCCTCCGGCTCACCCACCTTCTGCATGATACCCCTTTTGGCCATCATATCGAACATAAAATCCCTTAGCGGTTCTCTTACATTATTGAACATTTCTGTTCTCGCCAGTGGAGCGACGGCATTGACACAGATTCCATACCTTACCAGTTCTTTGGAGTGGGTCTTGGTCATGGCTATGATACCACCCTTGGCGGCAGCATAATTAGACTGCCCTACATTACCATGTATGCCCACCCCGGAGGTGATATTAACTATTCTTCCCCTCAAGTTGTTATCAATCATATGCTTGACCGCTGCCTGGCTATTCAAAAAGGTACCCTTCAGGTGGGTATTGATGACTTCATCCCACTGCTCCTCAGTCATCTGCTGGATTAAGGCATCCCTCCCGTAACCAGCATTGTTGACCAGTATATGCAGTGTGCCAAATTCTTTTAGTGCCGTATTGAGCAATTCTTCAGCTGTCTGCTTTGAGCCAACTTTAGCCACCAGGGAGACAGCCTTGCCACCAGCCTTTCTGATTTCCTCGGCAGTACTGTCTGCAGTCCTTTTTTCAAGGTCCACACTGTTCGTAACTATGCTGCAGCCTTCCTTCGCCATGGCCAGAGCGAAAGCCCGGCCCAAGCCTCTCCCCGACCCGGTAACAATAGCCACTTTTCCGTCTAATTTTCCCATGCTATAACCTGCCCTCCGAAGAAATTTTATATTGGATAAGTATCTGGCAGTCCTCAACAAGAGACACGCCAGACCTATTATACATCAGACGTGGATATAGGGCAACGGCTGCGGCTAAAGATGAAAGCACTTCTGGGGTCTAACGAGGCTAACAGATAACTGTTGACCGCGCCAGTTGCTTGGTGTACAATACTTCAGCAGCCAAACTTTGAGGAAGATTATCCAACGCCTGTTGGATAAGGTAAGCACCGGTAGGCTGTGGCGAAAATCTTTTGGGGAGGGAGCTCAATGCAAAAAGAAAAATACGATGTAGTCGTATTGGGTGCAGGGATAGGTGGACTAGGTGTGGCGGCTCTACTGGCTCGTTCCGGCTACAAGACGCTAGTAGTGGAAAAACGGGATTTTGTTGGGGGCAGGTTCTCCAGCTACGAATATGAAGGCTTCACGCTGCCTACCGGCGCAGTAACGATTCACTACAAAGACACCGAAACGGAACAGATTTTCAATGAGACTGGAGCCAAACTGGACCTTATCGATGTCCCCGTACTGTACTACCGGATTGAGGGTAAAGACTACGAAATGCCAGCCAAAGGAGCGCTGGGGATGGGGCTGGACATTATCAGCAAGCTGGAGGAGGACAAGGCAAAGCTGCTGGGCGGCTTTGCCAAGGCAATGAGCAAGGAAAAGATACTGGGTGCCTTCCGACTCGGCACTAAAGAGCCAGAGAAAGAACGGGGGATAACCTTCAAGGACTGGCTCCTGCAATATACTGATAGTGAGCTGGCTCACGGCATATTCGATACCATCGTTGGTACTCTGGCCGCAGCCCACTCTTATGAAATATCGGCTTCGGCGGTCTTCTCCTTCTTCGTTGCCATGAAGGGTTTCCGCGAGGTAGCCATTCCACCGAGGGGCAACCGGGTCAACATGGAGAGTCTGGCAGAGGTGGTCAAGACTAACGGTGACGTCTGGATTAGCTGCCCGGCTAAACGAATTTTGGTCGAACGGGGGACAGCCAAAGGGATAGTGGTGGAAAAGGACAGCCAGGAAATCGAGGTCGATGGCCAGGTGATAATCAGTAATCTCGGTCCCAAGGCAACCGTGGCACTGGCCGGCCCCGATAATTTCAATGAGGACTATTTGAAAGATACCAGAATGAAGCTCAAACCAAAGTCGGTTACCATGGTTTTTGCCGCCAGTGATAGACCCCTGTGGCCGGAGAGCGGAGAGGCTGCCATTCTGATGATTGTCGGTGCTCGCCGAATCACCAGCACTATTCCCCTGAGTAGTGTTTCGCCTCAGTTAGCTCCCCCAGGACAGCACCTGCTTTTCGCCTTTGGCAGCCCGGTGTCCTGTGAAGTCCACATGGATAAAGAGGTAGAACAAGACCAAATCCTGAGAGACCTCAAGGAGCAATTCCCGCTATTTGAGAAGCATGGCCGAATTCTGAAGTTCGACTCCAGGGATATTGACGATGACCTTCCGGAAATGCGTGCCCGCGTTGGTGAGGGTATGTCAGTTGAGACACCAGTAAAGAACCTGTACAATGTGGGCGATGCCTGCCCAACCATGGGTTATACCGGAAGTAACGCCGCGGCGGAGACGGCTATTCGAGTATCAAAGATAGTAAAGAAGCAATACAAACCAGGGAGTGCCTAGGGTCTCCCCTTACGAGAATAAAACGTAATATTGGGAGGAAAAGCATGGCACAGCAAAAATATGACGCAGTCGTTATTGGTGCTGGTTTAGGTGGGACGGGTACCGCCGCTCTACTGACTCACTGGGGCTATAAGACCCTGGTGGTAGAGAAACGAAATGCCTTGGGGGGTAGGTGGTCCAACTATGATTATGAGGGCTTCTGGCTCCCTGTTGGTGCCCTGGCATTATTGTTTCACGGCACGGAGACTGAGGAGATTTTTAACGAGGTCGGGGCTGAAACCGAGCTAATCCGTGTGCCCAGAGTGGCCTACCGGATTGGCGGTGTAGACTGGGAGATGCCGGCTAAGGGCGCCATAGGCGCCATGTTAGACATAGTGGGGAAAATAGAGCAGGAGAAGGGACCAAAAGAGGGCGCTGTCGGCGCCTTCAGTGCTGAAAAGGTAACCGAAGCTTTCCATCATGGAATTCAGGAACGGGCAAATCTAGGACTGGTAACCTTGAAGGACTATTTCCTCCGATATACCGACAACGAGATGGCTATCGGGATATTTGAGACCATCGCCAACACTATTTGTGGTGCTCATTCCTATGAGATGCAGGCAGCCGCTTTCTTCAGCTTCCTTGTGGCGAGCCGAGGTTTCCGCGACGTGTCCATTGCTCCCAAAGGTAACCTGTCCAACATAGAAAGCCTGGCCAAGGTGATAAGGGCTAACAAGGGTGAGACCTGGACTAACTGCCCGGCCAAGCGAATCCTGGTCGAAGGGGGGAAAGTCAAGGGGGTGGTGGTGGAAAAGGATGGTAAGGAGATTGAAATAGCCAGCCAGGTAGTGGTCAACAATGCCGGTCCGAAGGCGACCGTGGGTTTGGTGGGAGCACAGCACTTTGATGAAAGCTATCTCGCTGACGTAAGGGTGAAACTGAGACCACACCCGGTAACCATCTGCTTCGTTGCCAGCGACAGGCCCATCTGGCCCGAGGACGGGAGTCCGGCCTATCTGATGATTGTCGGCTCTCGCCGAATCAGCAGCGTGGTACCCCTGAGCAACATTTCACCCCACTTCGCTCCTCCAGGACAGTACCTAACTTTCTGCTTTTGCGGACCAGTTAGCAATGAGGTCCATATGAATCCCCAGGAGGAAGAGGAACAAATCCTCCTGGACCTCAAGGAGCATTTCCCGCTGTTTGAGAAGCACGGCAGGGTTCTCAAGTTTGACCCGAGGGATATTGACCATGACCTTCCGGAAATGCGCGGCCGTTGTGGTGAGGGATTGCCCACCGAAACACCAATAAAGAACCTGTACAATGTGGGCGATGGATGTGACACCTACGGTTATTCTGGCAGCAACCTGGCTACGGCAAGTGCCAAGAGGGTAGCGAAAGCCATAAAGGACAGCATCAAACCAGGAAAAGCCTAGGGCACCTGGTTAAAAAGAATATCGGAGGGCATTATGGAGCAACCAAGTTATGATGTTGCTATCGTAGGCTCTGGTATAGGCGGGCTCTGTGCCGGAGCCTTATTAGCACATCGAGGGTACAGGGTCTTGGTGGTGGAGAAGCTGGGGGTTATCGGCGGCAGGTGCTCCACCGAGGAATACGAAGGCTTCAAGCTGCCTACCGGTGCCATGGCGATACATAAAGGTGGCGGCCTGGGTGAGACCTTCAACGAGGTCGGCACCGAACTCGACTTGGTCATGATACCCCCG
>CAZMZA010000005.1:0-28869 GCA_964570635.1 uncultured Dehalococcoidales bacterium | reverse complement strand
TGCCGCCGGGGCGATGAGGGCAGTAACAACGGTCAAAATCGACGACCGGCGAGATAAAGCCTCGAGCCTGAGCGGGAAAATGGAATCAGTGAAGAAAGAGTTGAGGCACTAGCCACAGCCAACCACAGGCAGACTATTCCTCCCACCTCTTGATGGCATGTATTATTGTACAAGATAGCGGTTTGTTCACCCGCGGATCGTAATACTTACTCTTGTCATCAACTAACCGTTGCCGTAGAATGAGGAACATGGGTGCGAAAACGCAATCAGATGCTGCGAAAGTAGTGATGACGGTCTGTAACAGCCATTGTGGTGGGGCGTGTCTACTCAAGGTGCATGTCAAAGACGGGATAATCAGCCGAATCGAGACCGACGACGAGTTTAGAGCCTGTCTCAGAGGGAGGGCTTACCGCCAAAGGATTTATGCCCCCGACCGAATTGTGTACCCCCTGAAAAGAGTGGGAGAACGAGGGAGTGGGCAATTTGAGAGAACCTCGTGGGACGAGGCACTGGATACCGTCGCTTCGGAAATAAAGCGGGTCATGAAAACCTACGGCCCGTCTGCGGTCGCCATGATTTTCTCCGGAGGTGATATTACACACCTGCACAATTCGACTTTAGTCGAAACCCTACTGGCTAGAGGTGGGGGCTATTCAGGGACCTGGGGTATGCATTCGGCTGAAGGGGGATGGTTCGCCTCGATGGCCACCTACGGGGGACTCGCTTCAGGCAATAGCCGAGACGACTTTATCAATTCCACCTTAATAATCCTGTGGGGATGGAATCCAGCATCTGCTATCACTTTTGGTAACACAAGTTGGTATCTAGTTCGGGCTAAGGAAGCCGGGGCCAGGATTGTTTCCATTGACCCCAGATACACCAATTCATCCGCTATTTTCGCCCAGCAATGGGTACCTATCAAGCCGGGTACTGACACCGCCATGTTGATCGCTATGGCTTATGTTATGATTACTGAAAACCTGCAGAACCAAGCCTTCCTTGACCAGTACACTATAGGTTTTGAGCAATTTAAGGAGTACGTTCTGGGCAAGGAAGATGGTATTGCTAAGACACCATCCTGGGCCGAAGATATCACGGGAGTACCTGCAGCCACCATAGTCAACCTGTCCCGAGAATATGCCACAAATAGGCCAGCAGCGCTAATGGATGGCATAGCTCCCGGTCGTACCGCCTTCGGTGAGCAGTTCCACCGTGCAGCTGCAGCTCTAGCGGCAATGACCGCTAATATTGGCATTCACGGTGGAAACGCTCCAGGTCTTGCCTGCTTAGGTGGGAGGTTACCGCTTGTGAATCTAGGACCCCATGTGGCCTCACGCATGAAGGGTGGGGGTAACCCGGTTGACCAGGAAGCTACCCCCAGGCTTTTGGGCAACTTCGCTAGCATAGGAGGACCAAGCAGCGCCCGGGTAAACCGTTTCCACCTCGCCGACGCTATCCTTAAGGGACGACGTGGTGGTTACCCGGCTGACTATAAATTGCTTTACGTCGTGAACTCTAACTATGTAAATCAGTGTGCCAATACAAACAAAATTGCTAAGGCCCTGAAGTCACTGGAGTTTATTATCGTGCAGGAACAGTTCATGACGGCCACAGCCCGCTACGCCGATATCATACTACCGACCAATACCTATATGGAGAGAAATGACCTATGCACGGGCGGTATCGGCCCGTTCTACGGGTATATGAATAAGGCCATTGATTCAGTAGGCGAATCTAAATCTCATTTTGAGATATGTGCTGAACTGGCTGACAGGCTGGGTATTCCTCATTTCAGTGATAAGAGCGAAGAGGAATGGCTCAAAGTGGTTGTTGCCGGGTGTAAAGATTTGCTCGACTATAATACCTTCAAGAGAGACGGCGTGCACAAGCTCAAGCTTGCAGAGCCCTTTGTTTGCTTCGAGAAGAATATCAGTGACCCGGTAAACAATCCCTTCCCCACACCATCGGGCAGAATCGAGATATACTCTAAAACATTAGCCGATGCCAACAATCCGATGCTACCGCCTATTCCCAAATATATCGAGACTTGGGAGAGCCAAAATGACCTGCTGGCCAAGAAATACCCCCTACAGCTCGTGACCACTCACACCGGGCGGCGGGCACATACACAGTTTGAGAACATTCCCTGGCTAAGGGAACTCTATCCTCAATCGATTTCGATTCATAGTGTCGATGCCGAACTGAGAGGTATTAAAGACGGGGATATGGTGCGGGTGTTCAATGATAGGGGGGAGATGATTATTCCGGCGAGGGTAACCGAAAGAATCGTGCCCGGTGCGGTTGATATACCTCAGGGTGCCTGGTTTGACCCAGATGACAAGGGTGTGGATCGGGGTGGGTGTACCAATATCCTGAGCCGAGACGTCATTTCCCCGGGTGGAGCCTTCCCCAGCAACACAGCTTTGGTACAGGTTGAAAAGGCTTAATAAGAGGAGATAGAGCTAATGCAAATGGGATTCTATTTTGATCAGACCCGGTGTATCGGGTGCTATACCTGTGTCGTGGCCTGTAAGGACTGGCACGATGTGCCCGCTGGGCCAGCAAACTGGAGACGGGTGATAACCATAGAAAAGGGGAAATATCCAGATCCGTTCGTTGCTTTTCTCTCCGTTGCTTGTCATCACTGCGTAGAGCCCGCCTGTGTCTCTGCCTGCCCGATGGGCGCCATTACCAAGCGAGAAGCCGATGGAGTGGTTGTGGTTGACAGTGAAAAGTGTCTTGGTAAAGAAAACTGCGACCTCTGTTTTCAGGCCTGTCCCTATGATACACCTCAATTTGGTGCTGAGCAAAATGCCAAGATGCAGAAGTGCGACTTTTGCCTTGATAGGCTAGTAGAGAACAAAAAGCCAATCTGTGTTGATGGCTGTCCTATGCGGGCCTTGGATTCTGGCCTCATAGAAGAGCTACGGTCAAAGTACGGTGATACCACAGAAGCTGAGGGCTTTGCTTACTCCGGAGAACTCGCTCCCTGTCTTATTTTCAAACCTAAGAAAGATACCAAGGGGCGTGCTGTGCAAAAGATCGAGATTGCCCCAACCTCCTCAGTAATGAAGGGGCGACTGGATGGGCAACGATAATATATTGGGCCGGTCCTGAGGCTGCTGACGGTACGGCTGCACGGAAGGTGGTTTTATGGAAGTACATGCCGATATGGCTCAGTCAGAGGAAATAATTCGAAGTGGGGGCTGCCATGATTGCGGCGGAAAATGTATACACAGGGTACATGTCAAAGACGGCAAGATTGTCAGAATCGAGACTGATAACGGAGAAGAACCTCAGTTGAGGTCATGCTTAAGAGGAAGGTCGTACCGCCAAAGAGTCTATTCTCCGGACAGATTAAGGTATCCTATGAAGAGGGTAGGTAGCAGAGGTGAAGGAAAGTTCGAGCGGATATCTTGGGATGAGGCTCTGGACACCATAGCCACTGAGCTAAAGGAGGTCAAGGAAACCTACGGGCCGGCAGCCATCTTACATGTTTTTAGTAGTGGTAGCACTGGCTACCTGCATAATTGGCAAGCAGTGCAGAGACTACTAAATCTGTTTGGCGGCTGCACTGTACGATGGGGTACCCCCTCAGCCGAAGGATCTGTTTTCGCCTCAATCGCTACCTATGGTACCTTGTACACAGCTCATACGCGAGACGATCTTGTGAACTCCCGGCTAATAGTCATGTGGGGATGGAACCCGGCGGTTACTATCCAAGGCACGAATACGAGTCTCTATTTCGCTCAAGCTAAGGAGGCGGGAACCAAGATTATCAGCGTTGACCCTAGATTTACTGATTCGACAGCGGTGTTTGCCGACCAGTGGGTTCCGATTAGACCGGGCACCGACGTAGCCGCAATGATCGCTATGGCTTATGTAATAATCAAGGAAAATCTGCAAGATCAGAAATTCCTTGATACCTATACTGTTGGCTTCGATAAATTCAAAGATTATGTTCTAGGAATAGAGGATGGTATACCCAAGACACCAGCTTGGGCTGAGCCTATCACCAATGTACCGGCAGCCACCATTGAGAATCTGGCTAGAGCGTATGCCACAAATAAACCGGCAGCGCTAATGCCGGGCCACGGACCAGCCCGTGCTGCTTATGGGGAACAATTTCACCGGGCAACTAGTACCCTGGCGGCAATGACTGGCAACATCGGCATTCATGGTGGCAATCCAGCTGGTTTTGGAACAGACCGCCTTGGGCCGAGAGTGCCTGAAGGTGAAAACCCCGTGGAGCAGGGAGCCCCTTCGCTAGGATATATAGGGGGAGGTGTCCTTGATAGCACCATCAAATCCCGCTATAGAGTGCATGGTTCCAAAGTGTGGGATGCTATCCTCAAGGGTAAGGCTGGCGGTTATCCTAGTGACTTCAAGTTACTTTATATCGTCGATTCCAACTGTCTTAATCAGCATCTGAATTCTAACAAGGGTGTTGAAGCTTTGAAGAAAATAGAATTCATTGTGGTTCATGAACAGTTTATGACTGCCACTGCTAGATTCGCCGATATTCTGTTACCGATCAATACCATTATGGAGCGAAACGATATACACCGGCCTCTGTATCCTGGTTTTTACTATATTTACTCTAATAAAGCTATTCAGCCACTTTGTGAATCCAAGTCGGATTTCGAAATTGCGATTGATTTGGCTCCCCGGCTTGGCGTTACTAACTACGGCTATAAGACAGAGGACGAGTGGCTTAGGTATATACTGGAAAAGTGTCATGACTTGTATGGAGATGTTTGTGGCTATGATGAGCTCAAGTCGAAGGGTGTCTACAAGCTTCAACATAGGGAACCTGTAGTTGCATTCAAGGCGCAGATTGAAGAGCCGGATAATAACCCCTTCCCAACCACCTCGGGCAAAATTGAGATCTACTCTCAGCAGATAGCAGCTTTGGACCATCCTGAGATCCCACCCATTCCCAAGTATATCGAGGCCTGGGAAAGCCGCAGTGATCCCTTGTCTAGTATATACCCTCTCCAGCTCATTACCACTCATTCCAGGAGGCGAGCGAACTCAACTTACGATAATATTCCTTGGCTAAAAGAGACGGAGCCTAACTCAATAATGATTAATTCTGCCGATGCCCAGACTCGGGGGATCAATAATGGTGATCAGGTGAGGGTCTTTAATGATAGAGGGGAAATGATTATTCAGGCCAAGGTAACTGAACGGATAATGCCTGGGGTAGTTGATATTGGCCAGGGAGCTTGGTTTATGCCTGATGAGATGGGAATCGATAAAGGTGGCTGCGCCAACGTTTTGACTAAGGACGAGCATTCGCCGGGCGGAGCCTTCCCGTTCAACACCTGCTTGGTCGAGGTGGGAAAAGCCTAGTAAAGTACAGCTATGCAAATAGGATTTTTTGATCAAACCCGCCATATTGGGTGTCATACCTACCCCATGGCTTGCAAGGACTGGCATGACGTAGAGGCAGGAACAGCAAACTGGATGATGCTAATTGTACTCTTTCTTTCAGTATATAAGGACTAAACCTAGCTTTGTTCCACATGGCACCTCAGATGGTTGCACCGAAGCTCCGATAGGATATATATCCCAGCCTACCTTGGCCGCCATAGCAAAGGCATCCATCCCAACCGCCTCCATAGAGGACCTAGCTCTCAATGGATGACGACAGGCTTGACCTGGGATCAGAGCACTACATTCGTCATCGGGACAAAAGGCACGGTTACACGGCCCACTAGCAAACGCCAGGGCCAGGTAATAGCCATCATAGTAAGCCTCAGCCTCTACCTTCGATACAATCTCATGAATCTTTACCTGAGAGCGGACGCTTAATCTTTTATGCCTAACCTCAGGTCCAGCTAGCTCTTCTGAAGGTACCTGCAGCCGGACAAACACTCCATACCGGAAATTCGCTACTATTCTTCTGACCAGATCTAAATCCATAGCGTAAGGGGGGCAGTTGGCATTGGTTCCGTAACTATAACATTTGGGATAAATACACTTCGCACGAACCCTTTCGTCAATCACTATCATATTGGTCGTAATAATCTTGGCATCTGTGGCACCAAGGTCAAGCGTTCTCTGTCTATATTTTTCTAGGTCTTGCTGAAGTACCTCGTTAGGAACCTCTTCGAGAATCTTACGAATCATCATCGTACCTACCTTGATTTAATTGGTACCTATTATAGGCCAAATTAATTTCGGTGACCACCATTTCAACCACAATCCCAGGTGGACGAAGCGATGGCCTCCCACTTTTGATTACCAGCGTAGGACCAGTTGGGGACAACTCAGGTTTGAAATCTGCGAAGCAACTGCTATATGTTGACAATGGCAAACTGGCACACTAAAATCCTATCAATTGTGCTGAAGAATTGAACAACCCGTAGTATAAACAGGGCAGTAAGCGATAGTCTACTATCAAGATTTACGTGAATACCCGAGCAGGAAGTAACAGAGCTAACAGCGGTCATATAGCAAGGGGGTAAGGCAAAATAGAACTCGAAAAGAAACTTGTCGAATGGATTATCGCTACTAGATACGAGGACTTACCTCAGAAAACGATAGACATCATAAAGGATGTCGTACTAAATGTAGTAGGCGCTGTCGTTGCCGGGGCAAGTGTCAAAGGGTGTCCAGAAGTGGTAGACCAAATCAGGGACTGGGGAGGAAAAGAAGAGGCTACTATTCTGGTTCACGGTGGCCGGGTACCAGCCTATAACGCTGCCTTCGCCAACAGCTTTATGGCGCGGACTGTGGGCATTGATGAATCTATGAAACCAGGTCTGCATATTGGTGGGTCGTCCGTCCCCACCGGTCTTGGAGTTGCGGAGCTGGTCGGTGGCTGCACCGGGAAAGAGTTCCTAACTGCCCTCGTCGTTGGCACCGAGGTAGCCGCTAGGATAAACCTTTCCAAAGAATTAGGTGGTTTTGACAATACTGGAGTCTGCACCATCTTTGCGACTACTGCCATTGCCGGCAGGATACTTGGTCTGAACTCCGAACAGATGTGGAACGCTTTAGGACACGCCTTTAATCGTTCTGCGGGAAGCTTCCAGGGTACTCTTGATGGCTCAATGGCCGCTAGGGTGCTTCAGGGGTCTGTTCCCCAAGGAGGAATAATTAGTGCTCAGCTGGCACAAAGAGGTATTACCGGTCCCAGAAACTTCCTGGAGGGCGTTTATGGTTACTTTCACCTCTATACCAGAGATGAATATGAGCCATGGGCGGTAGGTGGAGAACTGGGTAAGAGGTTCGAGCTTAATAAGACCTTCTTCAAGAAGTATCCTAGCTGTGCAACTACTAATGCTAGCATCGATGCTATCCTCGACCTGATGAAGAAAAAAGGCGTCACTCCTGAGGAACTGGCTGATGTCAAGGTAACAGTGAGACCTTTCGCCTACAACTTGACGGGGAAACCCTTCGACTATGGGGACAATGCGAGGATAAGTGCTATGTACAGCATCCAGTATTGCGTAGCCAATGCTCTAATTAGAAAAGGCTGTGTACTACGCCACTTTGACGAATCCTTGGTCAGAGAGCCTAAAATCAGGGAGCTCATTGACAAGATTCGTGTCTTCCCAGACCCCGCTATCGCCAAGAGAAATCCCTTGGCTACAAAAATAGATGTCAGAATGAAAGACGGCACCGTTTACCATAGAAGGGTGGACTTTCCCCGGGGCGAACCCGAGAACCCGCTGACCAAAGAGGAACACCTGGAAAAATTCCGTGATTGCGTCAGCTATGGGGGCAAGCCCTTACCTAAAGAAAACATAGAGCGTATCATTTCCCTGGTCGATGGATTGCAAGAGGTAAAGGATGTTCGCACCCTGATTCCTTTGTTAATAAGCCAAGATTAAGATAGCAGACTAAATATTTATATTCGTAAGGAGGACGGATGAAACGAGCCTATACTTGTATCCCGGAAGGACAGGTGCATTACCGAACCGAGGGAGAAGGTCCAGTGGTTTTACTTCTTCATCAAGCGTGCACTTCATCACTTGAGTACGCAAGAGTTATCCCATTTTTGTCGAAGACCTATCGTGCTATAGCAATGGATACCTTAGGCCATGGAGAATCCGACCAGCTTCCACAGCAATACGAAATCCCAGACTACGCTAAGAGCGTGGTAAGCTTTTTGGACTCGCTAGGGATTGATAAGGCAAGCGTCGTAGGTCATCATACGGGGGCCTACATAGGAGTGGAGCTGGCAGCAACATACCCTGAGCGAGTAGATAAGTTGATTCTCTCAGGCTGCCCGTTCTACCCGGAGGTATGCTTGAGATTTACGCCTGATCCCGAAGAACTTTTCCGACCCATGGAGGTAAAAGAGGACGGTTCACACATGTTGTGGATTTGGGAAACAAAAACATTTCAAATTGCATCGCGTATAATACCGCTGGATATACGATACGAAAAAGCTTTAGAGTATCTAAAGGCTGGACCGAGAGTGGAGGAAACCCATATGGCCGCTGCCAGGTATGACGCACGGCCCAAGCTCCCCCTCATTAAGTGCCCAACCCTACTGCTTAGTGGAAGACTGGATGTCTTTGTTTCACTACTGGAAGACATGAAGAAGCTCGTGCCACGTAGTAGAATTAAGATCATCGAGGGACCGGGAAGTGGCCCGGCTCTTATCCGCGGAAGGTATCAGGACTTCGCCGAGGCTGTGCTTGAATTTTTACAGAAACCTGACGTGTAGAGACTAGTTCCGGTCCTACGTATTATCAAATATCGAAAAATAAGCTCAGTCAAAGCGTAACAGTGTCAAGCCATTTAACTAGTTAACCGAAATTTATGTTATTGCCTTTTCCAGGACGAACCGCTCAGTCTTATCTAAGTTTCCTATGCAATTATACGACCTGACAAACAGCATACAAGTGCTGCGCATCTTAAACGTAATCAAGTGATTGGTACGTAGACTCTTTTCTTCACATCGAGGCAAATGTACGTTTCGGTCTTCCTCACCCCTTCCACCCGACGCAGCGTGCCCAAGAAGACAGAAAGACAACTGGTAGAAGGAAACCGTGCCATGGCTATGATATCAAACCGACCGGCGGTAGTTGAGACCCATCTAATCTCCGGCAGATTTACTAGCGCCTCCAAGGCTGAATCTAACTTGTCCTGATCTACATCAAGGGTAATCACAACAGCTACTGGAAGACCGAACTTGTCAGGGTCAACGACTCCAATAATATGTAGCAACTCGTCCCGGATGAGTTTTCTTAATCTACGCCTGACGGTGGCCGGGCTTACGTTGAGCTGCCTGGCCAGGCTCACGCTGCTCTGCCTAGCGTCTTGCCCCAGCAATCTAATTAGTTGGTCATCCACCAAATTTGCCCTGCTCATTCAAAGTCAAATTATATTATACTACGCTGGAAATAGCAATATGATAGGTATGAGTGGTTTATATTAATCTGTTGGAGAAAAGCCAACAAGATAGCTTTACCACCCATGATTGTCTCACCTTCCCGCATAATATATTTCCTCGCCTGACCCATAATGTAGCAATATTCATCTACAACTTGGGCCTTATTTTTAGTCATAGCTTTCAGGTGACTTTTCCACAATATTATTGTATATTGATTCTTTGGACATATGGCAATCTTCTCCGTATAACCTGAACTCAAGTCCTCTAAAGCAATAAACAGGCTACAATGTAAAGATTTTTTGGGGTTTCCAATGATTTAATAATTTGGGTTAAATCATCTGGATATTAGTTCACAAAAGTGCTAAAAATTGTACCAATTTGTACAATTCTGATTAATTACTATATTAATTGATTACAACTATTGACATTTAATCTCAGCATAATTATAATGCCAACCAATAATACTTGAACGAAGTACTTATCCGTAGCAAATTACAGCGATGCCGAAAGACCAGCAAACGGATGGCACAAGGTCACAGTGACGGCAACATCAAACCAGGTAAGAAAGACTGGAGCTTTATAAGAGACGGAGGCTTGGCATGTCAATTAGAACCAAGGAAATTAATACTGGATCGGATTGGTATAGCAAGTGGCCTAGTGATGTAGCTTGCGCGGCAAAGAAGGTAGAACCAGACCTCGTTTTTATTGGGGCTCAACTGCCGCTCGATTCTGATGGTAATGTTGTTGGGGTAGGAAATGTTCAAGAACAAGCCCGTTTCGCGTTAACAAAGTTCAAAGAGTGTGTGGAGCAGGCAGGTGGGTCAATGGATGATGTATGCGAGGTTCAGTCATTTCATACAGATGTACGCCATATACCAGCCGTTCTAGAGGTGGCCAAAGAGTTTTTCAAAAGTAATAAACCAACATGGGGCGCTCTTGGAACATCAGGCATTTGTAAGCCTTCGACTGACGTTTGTTTTAGTGGCCTCGCGGTGCTGAATGCAAAGACCAAGGACATCAATCCAGGGTTAGAGTGGTATAGCAAGCCCCCATGGGATGTAGCTGTGCCGTGTAAGGTGGCTAACGATTTGGTGATCATGGGTCAAATGTGCGGTATGGATGAGCAGGGACAAGTTGTAGCCCCAGGTGACATGCTAGCACAGTCCCGCTATTCTTGGGAGAAGACTATCGAGTGTATAGAAGAGGCGGGTGGCACAGCCGAAAACATTATAGATGTCATGTTTTATCGCAGAGACCGGCGTCAACTGGCCAACGACGTCACACATCATGAATTCTTGATCAAAGACAAGACGACTAGAGCCAAGGTTAGTGAGCGTATAAGTGCCAGTGGAATCTTTATGCCAGGCTTTTTCCACCCCGACATTTTACGCCAACACCGTATATACGGGGTCCTAGGTGATGAGGAGAAAATTCCATTGGGTGGCTGGCAAATCTGGAATCGCTTCTATCCTTTGGATGTAGCCTGGCCAGCTATTAAGGTGGGCCGGTATGTTTTTATTTCAGGACACGCTCTGTTCGATGAGATGTTTTTTGAGCCAACGCTGGAAGTAGATGTACCTTCAATAAAGAAACAAGCCAGATTTGCTTTCAACGAGTTTAAGCGGATTCTGAATACTATAGGTGTGACCATGGACAATGTTGTTTCTGTTATCCCCTACTCAAGCGTCCCGTATATGGACCCCATCCTAGAAGTAGCACACGAGTTCTTCCACAATGCGAAGCCGACCTGGACGCCGGTAGGTCATGGAGGTCTCTTTCTCCCACAGATGCTTGTAGAAATTTGGGGTATGGCCATTGTCGAGTAGGAATAGGTGTGATGCTCTGCCGTGGAATAAATAGCATCACAATATGTACTATCCTTTGGAGGATCAGAGAGCAGAATGGGGTATTACAAGGACCTTAGTGAGTACCTGCAGGTACTCGATGAACATGGGCAGTTGGTGAGGATTCGGTCGGAGACAAATAAGGATACAGAGTTAAGTGCTCTAGTCAGGCTGCAGTATAGGGGTCTACCCGAAGAGCAACGCAAGGCGTTTCTGTTCGAGAATGTTGTTGACATCAAAGGCAGAAGGTACCCCATTCCCGTTGCCATGGGCATTTCAGCTGGCACTACTGCGATCTACGCCCTTGGCTTGCAATGCCAGCCTCATGAGATAGCGGACCGATGGGCTCGAGGCAGGCGGAATCCAGTAAAACCTAGAGTAATCGATAGCGGACCGGTGCAGGAGGAAGTACACTCCGGGCATGGCCTCTTAGAGCACGGAGGATTAGATGAATTTCCTATTCCGATTGCAACACCAGGTTTTGATGGCGGACCGTATTTTACTGCCCCGTGCTGGGTAACCAAGGACCCGGAGACAGGCGCAGTGAACGTCGGTACCTATAGAGGGCATGTCAAGTCCCCCACGCGAACTGGCCTGTTTACTCGGCCTTGGCAGCACATTGGCCAACACTGGGAGAAGTGTCGCACTCTGGGAATACCTCTTGAGGCAGCAGTAGTAACAGGGTGCATACCAGTTATCAATTATGTCTCAACAGCCAAATTGGACTATGGGGAGAATGAATTTGCCACTGCCGGAGGTATGATCGGCGAAGCGATAGAGTTAGTCAGGTGCAAGACGGTTAACCTTGAGGTACCAGCCGCTGCAGAAGTAGTAATTGAGGGGGAGATTTCCACTACACAGCTGGAACCAGAGGGTCCGTTCGGAGAGTTGACTGGCTTTATGGGACCACAATCAATGATGTACATCTTCGAAATCAAGTGTATTACCCATCGTAAGAACCCAATATGGCACTGCATTTGCAGCGAGTTCCCGCCTAGTGAGAGCAGCAAGATAAGAGGGATTGCTATCGAGGCTCGCTATTATAAGCTACTACATGACGATTTAGGAATGTCTGAGGTTAGGGCCGTAGCTGTTCATGAGGATACAGCCAGCTGGGGAGTGGTTGCTATTAGCATGAGCAAAGCTGAGCCACAGAAAGTATGGCAGGCTCTGGAAGCCGTTTCAAGTGCCGCTTCTGAGTTAATGATTGCCACTAAATTTATAGTTGCCGTTGATGATGACATTGACCCGTGGGATGCTGGTACAGTGAATTGGGCAATGACATTTGCTATGCAGCCGCACCGCGACTGCCAAATCAAGACTTATCCGGCGCGACCATATTTTCACCTGGGTGGGTTTGACCCCTCCATATTATCACCAGAGGAGATGGCTAATACACAAAACCTACTTCAGCATCCCCCGCAAGTTTCCCATATGCTGATCAACGCTACCCGGAAATGGCCTTATCCTCCATACTCTTTGCCCAAGAGGGAATATATGGAGAAGGCGCTAAGTATCTGGCAAAAGGAGAATTTGCCACCATTGAAGCTGAGAGCGCCGTGGTATGGTTACAGCCAGGGCCAGTGGGGCCAGCGGGAGGAGGAGGTAGCAACCTTGGCGGCAAAGGGTGATTATTACCGCGTCGGTGAGATGTTCGCTAAGCAAGCCAGAGAAATCGAAAGGAGGTAATGGCAAATGTAATAGCATGCAGCCTTCGGTCTAGTAGATCGATTAAGTCAAGCAGGACGAGCTTAGCTTGTCCAAACAAATTGAACGGGGGGCAGGAAAAAGAAATGATTAACAGAAATGTGACTAGGGTTATAGTAGCGGTATTGATGGTGTGCGTATTAATTCTAACCTCAGTGTTGGGAGCTTGTGCCAAACCAACGCCCGGAGAATTTCTCTTAAGGTCACAAGTTAACGCGCCTCCAACGTCACCCTTTGCTGTAACTTATGACTTGTATCTAGATGAGATTGAGAATAGAACAAATGGACGGGTCGTGTTCGAGCGCTATTATGAAGGTGGTCTGGCACCCTTCGCCGGGATTGCAGATGCTGTTGCCGAAGGCGTAGCAGATTTAGCCCAGTGTTCAGATTTCTTCCAGGCAGGCAAGTTTCCGCTTGGTCATACAGCTTCATTGCCAGGGAGTAGCAATGACCTCTGGGCAGCTCTAATGGCCTTCAATGAACTGCAGAAGATGCCTGAACTGCAGGCAGAACATACCAACCTCAACCTGAAGTACCTGGCACCGTGTGTGCTTCACCCATTTTACATTATGTCTAAAGAACCCATAGAAACAATGGCTGATCTTGAAGGTATGAAGATTCGTGGCGTGGGGACCCAGGCACAAGTGCTGGAAGGCTTAGGGGCCACAGCGGTGAATATTCCTACCGAGGAAATGTACCTGGCCATTGAAAGGGGTACGATTGATGCGATCACCAATAATTACCCCGGATTTGTTGGCTACGGAATCCATGAGATTTGCAAATACGTCTTCACTCTAAACACCGGCCAGCCCATGATATCCATTAAGATGAATCTAGACACATGGAACAAGCTGCCAGCAGACATCCAGAAAATATTTGACGAGGTAGCGATTGACCACATTGAGACTTATATGCAATCGTATATCATCGCAGGTCAAGAGGACGCCCTACAACAGATGGAAGAGGCAAATGTTCAGATAGTCGAGGCAAGCGCTGCGGACCAAGCACAGGTTGTGGAAGTAGCGAAAGAGGAAATCTGGAAACAGTGGGTACAGGACAGAGAGGCAGATGGAATACCAGCTGGTAAGGTGTTGGATGCTTGGCTCGAGCTGGTGGCAAAGTATGAGGCCCAGAGTCCATATAAGTAGAAAGCCCTTTGCTATGCAGTGACTTTCCCATATAAACCAGTTGGTGCATCTATCGCAAGATACGAACTTGGTAGAATCTTGAGACGCCCTAGAAGTGAGGGTGGCTAGTGGGGTCTAAGTTTGTCGTATTCATATCGCAAATAGGTAAAGCCCAGGCGTGGATCGAGAGGTTATCTGCCACTATTGCTGCAGCGATAATTTTGGCGATGATGTTACTTACCACCGCCGATGTGGTCGGGCGCTACGTCTTTAACAATCCGGTTATCGGAACTGTTGAAGTGAGCGAGTTTATGCTGTTAGGTATCGTCTTTCTATCTGTCGGCTATGTCCAGGCTGTCAGAGGCCACATCGCGGTGGAGGTGATTACCTCATGGCTGCCGCGCAGGACCCAGATTGGATTGGAAATCTTTGGTCACATTCTTGGCTTGTTCCTTTATTCCATCATCACTTGGAAAACCGGTGTTCAGGCTTATAACGCTTGGTCCATAGGTGATTTCTCCGCCGGGGTTATCGAGTTCCCACTGTGGCCAGCAAAGAGTCTGATACCCCTTGGAATGGGCATATTATGCCTTCGTCTCGTCTCTGACATCCCGCACGACTTCGCTAAGTGGCTGGCCCTTGGAGCCAAATCCAGTGGCAGCAATAAAGGGGCTTCATAATGCAACCTGAGCTTGTTGGATGGCTCGTAATCGGGATCTTATTTCTTCTTCTGGCACTGCGGGCACCAATCGCTATTGCCGTAGGCATCCCAGGGCTTTTGGGCATCTGGATATTGCAAGGAAGTGGACCTGCATTCGCGATTACGGGCATCCTTTCTTATTTTAAGGTAGCCTATTATCCTTTCACTGTCATACCACTCTTTATTCTAATGGGTTACTTCGCCCACTATGCTGGCTTTACTGAGGACATTTTCCGGACGGGTCAACTATGGGTAGGGCGTTTTCCTGGTGGGCTAGTTCAGGCAACAATATTTGGTGCCGCTGGCTTTGGGGCTTGCTGTGGCTCCGGGGTCGCTTCCTGTGCCACAGTAGGTAAGGTAGCTATACCACCGATGCTGAAGATGGGCGTAGACAAGAGAATGGCATACGGAGCGGTAGCAGCAGCGGGAACAATAGCTGTGATGATACCTCCCAGCGTAGCGATGGTTATGTACGGTGTAATTACTGAGCAATCTGTAGGCAAATTACTTATAGCTGGTATCTTTCCAGGTATCATCGCTGCTTTCTGGTACATGGTCATGGTCTATGTGAGGTGTAAAAGAAATCCCGCACTCGCTCCCTCCCTAGAGGCAAGGGTCTCCTGGCTGGACCGCCTTAAGGCCTTAAAGGGAACGTGGGGAATTATAGCTCTGGCAACGCTTGTTATGGGCGGAATCTATACAGGAATTTTTACACCTACGGAAGCAGGGGCAATTGGGTGCTTCGGTGCCTTTGTAGCTGCTATTGCGCTAAGGAGACTCCGGTGGGACGATCTTCGCGAGGCACTTCTCGGCACTATGAAGACAACAGGCATGGCCTTCCTGATAGTCGTCTGTGTCTTTATCCTTACTAATGCTCTGTCGGTCAGCCGTATACCCTCCAATATATCTGAGTTCATTATTGGACTGGAGATGCCGCGAATAGTGATATTGATCGGCATTATGGTATTCTATTTAGTTCTCGGAACCTTTATGGAATTGATTGCCGCACTATTCATTACACTTCCTATCTTTCTGCCTGTTATCATTAACCTCGGGTACGACCCTATCTGGTTTGGGGTGTTAGTGGTACACACTATGGAGGTGTCTTGGATCACGCCCCCCTTTGGAATGAACCTCTTCGTCCTGAAGAGCGTTGTTCCAGATGCCGACCTAAAAGATATAATCATGGGCATCGGGCCCTATCTCTTGATGGATATGGTAACTCTAGCGACTTATATTGCCTTTCCTGCGGTCGCCCTGTTTCTTCCGGGACTAATGATGGGTTCCTGAGTACCCTAAAGAGTAGGGTAGAATCATGTACGGGGCAGGTCGTTAGCCTTGCGTCCTATGTAGGGAGGTATGAGTGGATAACGTGGTACCGGTTTCTCGTGCTCCGAAGTATTTTGGGGATTAATACTCAAATAAAGGGGCTGCCAGCCCGGAGGGAATGTCGCTTTTAATTATTGCTTAACTGAACCGCTAGCAGGAACCAGACAGAAGCTGAGTACAAGATTTAATAGTGAAGGAGGAAATTCCAATGCCAAAACTAGCATCATCACCACTGTTCGGGATAGGAGTGTTCGACTCGCATGAACGCATTAACCTTGAGCGTATGAGAAGGGAACGCGCTGAAAAGCTGCGCCAGACGATGAGAAAGTACGGTATACCTGCCTGCCTACTCGCCCGAGGAGATAATGTACGGTACGCAACAGGCATACGGGGAGCAATCTACGCCCCAATGCTTTCTTACTGCCTCTTCTTTGCAGAAGATGACCCTGTCATCTGGGAACATCCGGGCCGGTATCATCAGATAGAAGGTCAAGCACCGTGGATAAAACCAGAGAACTGGAGGTACGCCCGCTGCTGGTATGCTGAAATACCTGGCCCCGAGGCCACTCATAATGAGGCAAAGCTCTTCGCCTCCGACATTGAACAGGAATTACAGCAAAGGGGGTTGAAGGATGAGAAGCTAGGTACAACAAGTATCGATGCACCAGCAAGTGCGGCTTTAAATGAGCTAGGTATTAAGACAGTTAATTTCTGGCCCATGATGCAGGAGACCCGGGCTGTGAAGACACAGGATGAAATAAACTGTTTCAAAATAGCAGGAGCGCTTGTTGATGCAACATTGTGGAAGGTGTATGAGGCGCTAAGGCCGGGTGTCCGCGACCGAGATATTAGTGGGGTAGCTGTGAAGGCTGCGCTTGAGGCTGGTGCTGAGGAGGCGACATTAATCCCGGTTTGGAGTGGGCCCTATACTTACCCGCGGGGTTACAATAACACTGACAGGATCATACAACCTGATGATATGGTGTATATTGATGTTCATTATTTGACACACCTCGGATACCGCACCTGCTGCTACCGTACCTTTAAAGTGGGTAGTAAGCCAACGGAGAAAGAGAAAGACTGGTACAAACGGGTTCTTGAAACACAGAACGCTGTCATAGATGCTATAAAGCCTGGGGCAACGACGGCAGATGTAGCTAAGTATTTTCCACCAGCCAGCGAAATAGGCTTTCCTGACGACAGATACGGGGCAAGCATGGATGTTGTTCACGGAATAGGTTTATCTGGCTACGAGCTACCATATGCCTGCAGGTATTTTTCCTTTAACTATCCTCAGGTATTTGAGGCCGGTATGACCCTAGCTGTTGAATGCAGTCGTGGAGAGTTTCGCGTAGGAGGATGCCGGCTTGAAGATATGGTAGTGGTCACGGAAGACGGCGCGGAGATAGTAAATCGTTGGCCACGGGATGAAATAGCTGTGGTTAAAGCCATCGTGTAGAACTAGTCATGATACTACGTTATCTTTTCTATTCTATTGACCAAGCAAGGTCTCCGCAAGAAAGCAAGATGAGCTAATACCTATATTAGATAAGGGGTGTGTAATGAACGAGCAGAGTTCCAGAGAGAAAGTATACTTGCTTTTGAGGGTTAACATCGCTCCCCAGTTGGTCAGGGAATTTAATGAATACTGGGCAAGGGAAGCGTTGCCGTTCTGGTTGAAACATGGAGCTAGGCATATTGGCTCGTTTCTGAATTATGCCGGAGGCTCCACCAATGAAATTATTCGGCTGTTTGAATTTGACAATATTTCCCACTGGGCACAGTTTGAGGAAATCGTTGCCGAGACCGAAGAGGGGCAAGACCTTCGAGGGCGATTTGCATCCTTCAACCTAATTATAGAAAGAAGGCTACTGCGAACCATCTATTGAGTCGCCTCATGCATAATGCTTGAGGTACGTGTTATCAAGATTTTGCTTAGTGGTAGTTCAAGGATACTCCAGCCAGCATTTATATAGCAACGGACAATGGCAAGAAGTGGTAACTAAGTGAAGCTAAGGTGGAGCCAGGAGATAGAGCATGGAACATTATGAATATGAGCCTGCCCAGAGAACTTGGGGATACATTCTGGCGGATAAAGCAGAGAAGAATAAGAATAAAGTCTACCTTTATTTTAAGGACGAGAAGGTAACCTACCAGCAACTTAATGAATATGCTAACCGGGTGGCTAGAGGGTATCTTTCCCTAGGCCTCAGGAAGGGGGACAAGGCGGCAATAATGATGCCAAATTGCCCTGAATTCCTCTATCACTGGTTCGGCTTGGGTAAGATGGGGGGTGTTGAGGTTCCGCTGAACACTGCCTACAGAGGTGACATACTGCGCCATTGTATTACTAACGCTGGGGCAAAAGTTTTGGTAGTGGGTGAGCAATTTCTTGACCGGGTCAAGTTTATTCAGGACGAACTACCCACTTTGGAGCGAGTCATCGTGCATTCCCCCCATTCCAAAGCAGCTAAGGCTGACTTGAGGTTTCCTACGCACCCCTTTGAGATATTGCTCAGTGAGAGTTCGGCAGATTTTCCCCAACCGCCCGTAAGACCCTCAGATCCTTTTCAGATAATCTATACCAGTGGTACTACCGGCCCGTCCAAGGGGGTGGTTCTCTCCCATAGTGCACAATACTGGTATGCTGTCAATATCATTAAGTTTTTAGGACTAAACCAAGATACTATCTCCTACCACTGTTTGCCAGTATTTCATGGCAATCACCGATTCACGTCTACCTATACCCTGCTTCTTGACACCTCCTATGCTATGGGGGAGAGATTTAGTGTCCGTGCTTTTTGGGATGAGACTAGGAAGTATGGATGTAACCATTTTCTCTTTATGGGCGCTATGTTGTACATGCTCCATAGCCAGCCGCCTAAGCCTGATGATGCTGATAACACAGTAAAAGCCTGTTACGGTGTACCCACTCCAGTGGATATTACCAAGGCGTTTGAAAAAAGGTTTGGGCTAAAGATATATTCCGGTGTTTACGGCATGACCGAAGCCTCTGGGATTACCAGGATTTCATTTGATGAGGCAGACAGGCTAAAGGCTGAGGGAAAATGGGAGCAAGCATTAAGCATGGGCAGGGAACAAAAAGAGAACTACGAAGCAAAGTTGGTAGACAATGACGATAATGAGGTACCAGATGGTGATGTCGGAGAGCTAGTCTGCCGGCCAACCAGACCGTATTCGATGATGACAGAATATTTTAATAATCCTGAGGCCACAGTGGAAGCCTTTCGTAACCTTTGGTTCCATACTGGAGATCTGGCACGAAAAGACCAAGATGGTTATTTCTACTTTGTTGATAGAAAGAAAGACTATTTGAGAAGGCGAGGCGAGAATGTTTCCTCCTTTGAGGTTGAGAAGGTCATTAATTCACATCCAGCAGTTTTGGAGTCAGCGGCGGTAGGTGTCAAATCCGAACTTGGTGAAGACGAGATTAAGATTGTTGTTGAGCTCAAGGAGGGGGGAAGTTTAACCCCTGAAGAGCTGACCGCTTGGTGTGAGCCAAGAATGGCCTATTTTATGGTTCCAAGGTACATTGAGCTTGTAGATAACATGCCGCGGACTCCTACAGGGCGAGTCCAGAAGCATATACTGAGGGAGCAAGGTGTTACAGAGAATACATGGGATAGGGAAAAAGTGGGGTACGAACTAAAACGATAGAACTCTTTACTTAGAAAGGTCAGCAAGGGACGAGGGTACATAACGGATGATCGTAGAGGAAGAATCTAGGGGGAGTTAAGATTATGTATCACGAACAGGAGTTAGTCAAAATAAGGCAAGCGATGGAATCATGGGAGAAGGGCAGCCTAAGAAAGCAACTGGACACCGTGGAAGAGAGAAAGAAAGAATTTACCACGGTATCCGGAATCCCAGTTAGAAGGCTTTATACGCCTCTCGATCTCAGCGAAAAAGGTTGGAACTACGTTGAAAGGCTGGGGTTCCCTGGGGAATACCCTTTCACCAGGGGAATGAGCCCTACTATGTATCGAAGTAATCTGTGGCGAATGTATCAGTATGCTGGATATGGTACTGCAGATTCAACGAATAAGTGGTATAAGTATTTGCTTGACCAGGGGGCACAGGAGCTAGCAATGGCCTTAGACCTGCCTACCCAGATAGGATATGACAGTGACAACCCCCTATGTCGAGGCGAGGTGGGTAAGGTAGGAGTATCTGTCGATTCATTGGCGGATATGGAGACTATATTTGATGGCATCCCCATAGAGAACATTCACATAACTACAGTGGGCAGTGCTATTGGCCCAATATTTCTGGCTTGGCTTATAGCCCTTGCTGAGAAAAGGCATATACCTCCGCAAAAGTTAAGAATTAGCATCCAAGGTGATATCTTGAGAGAAATTGTGTCTCGGGGCACACAGATATTTCCGGTAAGACCCTCAGTGAAATGCACCTGCGACTTTATTGAATATGGTGTCAAGAATGGCCTTAGCTTAGAGCATGCCTACTGCGGCTATCATATGAGAGAGGCCGGAGCAAATGCGATTCAGGAGATGGCTTTTACATTAGCCAACGCTGTGGAATATACAAGAGAGCTCGTAAGCAGGGGAATAAAAGTAGATGAGCTACCGCGACCACGTGTAATTTTTGTTGGAGGGATTGAGTTTTTCGAAGAGATATGTAAGAGTCGTGCCTTTAGGCGGATGTTTGCACGGGTCATGAAAGAGAAATTCAATGCCAAGAATCCCGAGGCTATGGTCTTTACCCTCCAGTTTGGTTCTCAGTCTAGTCTTTATACATCACAGCAGCCTCTGAATAATATTATCCGTGGCGCAATAATAGCCTTGGTTGAGGCATTATCAGGCGGTGAAACCAATTCTGTCGCCCGTTATACTGAGGCTTTGTCGATCCCTACCCCTGAGTCAGCAACAATTTCCTTAAGGACACAGCAAATTATTGCCTACGAAACCGGGATAGCAGACACAGTAGACCCGCTAGGAGGTTCCTACTATGTGGAGACACTCACCGATGAGCTGGAGGAAAAAGCTACACAACTATTTGAACAAGTAGAGGCAATGGGTGGTGCCATAGCAGCCATTGAACGGGGTTTCATACAGAGAGAGATTGCCAAGTCAGCGTATGAAGACCTCAGGCAGGTTGAGAGCGGGGGGAAGGTAAGGGTAGGCGTAAATATATTTCAAGTAGATGAGCCGACACCCATAAAGCTTATGAGAGTGGATCCAAGTGATGAGGAGAGACAAATACAGAAGGTTAGGAGATTAAGGAAAGAAAGGGGCAATGACAGGGTCGAAAGTAACCTAAAGGAACTGGAACAAACAGCATTGGAAGGGATAAACCTAGTTCCACCCATTCTGGCTGCCGTTAGGTCATATGCGACTATTGGTGAGATATGCGATGTTCTCCGAGGAGTCTTTGGGGAATACAAGGAGACCTGGGTGCTATGAGGGGTTAAAGGGTCGAAATAAGTACCACGAAATGTTTTTGAGAGTTTTATCTTGAAGGAAAAAGAAAGACATATCAGAGTTTTGGTAGGCAAGCCAGGGCTGGATGGTCACGATCGAGGGGCCAAGGCCTTGACACTGGCATTGCGAGATGCGGGCATGGAAGTCATCTACACTGGAATAAGACAGACCCCGGAAAGCATAGTTCAGACTGCCATTCAAGAGGATGTAGACGTAATTGGTTTGAGCTCTATGGCTGGCGGACATAACTACCACTTCCCCAGGGTGGTGGAACTACTTAGGGAGCATGAGGCCGACAATATCTTGGTCATTGGCGGTGGCATAATTCCTGAAGATGATATACCGTCACTTAAAGAAAAAGGGATAAGGGGGGTTTTTGGCCCTGGGACCGTAACCAGGGATATTGTCAATTTTATTCGGCAGAATGTCAAAATTTGAACAATCAATCTCAAACGCCGGCTCACAACCAGTAAAGCGGGGGGCAAGTATGAGCTTAGAGAATAAGGAAATCAGGCAGAAGCCTATAAGAGAAGGCCTATTCTACCAACCGATCTCTCCCAATGAGAGGCCCTACTTGATAGGTAGTAAGTGCAATTTATGTGGATATGTCTCATTTCCCAAACGAGTGATTTGCCCCATGTGTCTTAAAGAGGGGACTATGAAGGAAGTGCCCCTTAGCAATAAAGGTAAGATAAATACGTTTACTATTTCTCGCGTAGCCCCGGTGGGATTTAAAGCGCCATATATCCAGGCATATGTGGACTTACCGGAAGGACCGAAAGTATTTTCTCTAATTACCGGGTGTGAACCTTCAGGAGAGGCACTCCAGATTGGGACAGAGGTTGAGTTGGTGATAGACAAGATTCGCGAAGATGACGAAGGTTATGAAATCATAGGTTATAAGTTTCGACCTATTTCGTCGACCCCACATCAATCCAGGGCTTAACAGTGAAATACCAATAACATTTAGGAGTGTACTGTGAGGGACGTAGTCATAATCGGTGTAGGCATGACGCCATTTGGCAAATTTCTAGATAAGAGCCTGAATGACTTGGGATTGGTAGCTGTCTGGAATGCTATCCGGGATGCGAACGTGCCTCCTAAAGATATTGAAGTTGCTTATGTTGGTAACTGTCTAGCTGGCTTGATAACAGGGCAGGAGGGCATCAGAGGGCAGGTCATTCTGAACTACGCTGGTTTCAGTGGCTTACCCATAGTAAATGTGGAAAATGCTTGCGCCACTGGTGGCACCGCTCTTAAGGGAGCTTGGATGGAAGTAGCACTAGGAACACACGATGTAGCATTGGCTCTAGGAGTCGAGAAAATGTATCTCGCTGATACCGCTAAATCACTAAAGGCTATGGCTGGCGCTTCCGATATTGAGTTGGCCAATACCGGATTCCAATTCACTGCCCCGTATGCCTTTAGAGTAAGCAAGTACATGAAAAAGTATGGGGCGACAAAAGAGCACTTTGCTAAAGTTGTAGTCAAGAATAGCTATAACGGTTCGCTAAATCCGTATGCGCAGTACCGCAAGCCTCTCAGTGTGGATGACGTACTTAATTCTCGCCTGGTTTCCGACCCACTCCACCTCTACATGTGTTGCTCAATAGGTGATGGTGCAGCTGCAGCTATAGTATGCACCAAGGAGATTGCCAAGAAGTATACCGATAAGCCTTTAGCGCATATTGCCGCCATTTCACTCAGGTCAGGAATGATTAGACCACCCGAATGCGACACGGTACCTTCTATCCGGACGCTAACAGCAGGCAAGGCTTACGAACAAGCTGGAATAGGTCCGGAGGATATAGATGTGGCGGAGATTCATGATGCTATGGCTCCAGCGGAAATCCTACGCTATGAGGAGTTTGGTTTCTGTAAGGCGGGGGAAGGTATCGCCATGATTGAAGAGGGACGAACTAGCCTGACTGGAGATATTCCGGTGAACCCCAGTGGTGGGTTAGTAGCCAGGGGGCATCCTGTAGCCGCTACAGGCCTAGCTCAAGTTGCAGAGATTGTCTGGCAATTTAGAGGAGAAGCGGGTGAACGACAGGTAGCTAACCCCAAGGTAGGACTGTGTGAGGACTCCGGTGGGTGGTTGGGGGAAGACAACGCGGCATGCTGTGTCATCATATTGAAGAAATAGGTTCGGGCTTAGCTTTCAAAGGGTACCCTGCTTGATTGGATGGTGGGGAAAATGCACGAAGCGGTCTTTGCCGCCGGGGCGATGAGGGCAGTAACCACGGTCAGACTATTCCTCCCACCTCTTGATGGCATGTATTGCGGTAGCTTTAAAACTGGCATAGACTTCCCTGCCGACAGCGAAGTCCAGCTCTTGTGCCGACCTCCTCGTTACCACGCCTAGCAGCGGAAAGCCGCAGTCTACCTCAATCCTCACCAGCGGTCCGACTGGAGTAACTCTGGTTATTCTCCCCCGAAATACGTTTCGGGCACTGCTGTTGTCTTTAGAGAGTGTGAAGGTTATGTCCTCGGGTCTGATAAGGGCATAAACTTTGTCGCCGACGGCATATCCAGAAACCGCTTGAATGGTGACGCCAGCTACCTCTATCGTGACCAGGTTATCCTCCCTCTCTACCACCACCCCACCCAGGATGTTTTCGATACCAACAAACTCAGCTACCTCTTTGCTCTTGGGCGAACTGAATATTTCGTTCGGACTCCCTACCTGCAGTATCTCGCCATTCTTCAGCACCCCTATCCTGCCGGCAAGACGCTGCCCCTGGGACATGTCATGGGTAGCCATTACCACGGTCGCTCCCTGCCTACGGATAATATGTGCCAGAACTTCCTCCACTTTGGAGGTGGAGACAGGGTCCAGATTGGCCGTGGGCTCATCGAGGAACAGAACCTCCGGTTCCGTAACCAGGGCGCGGGCTATAGCCACCCGCTGCATCTCGCCTCCGGAAAGTGTCCTGGCATCCCTGTCCCGGTAGTCCGCCATTCCCACCAGTCCCAGGGCATTTTCTACCTTCTGTCGGATAGCCTCACCTCTCTCACGCCTCCACCTCAGACCACAGCCCACGTTGTTATAGACGCTCATGGTAAACACTATCGGCTTCTGCTGCACAAAGGACATGCGGCGGCGTGCCTCAAGCCGCTCATGCCGGGTACGGGTAACATCCCTCCCATCAAAATAGATGCTGCCTGAGGACGGTACTTCCAGCAGGTCGAGGAGCCGGAGCAATGTCGTTTTACCAGCCCCGGTCGGGCCGATAAAAGCAAAGACCTCGCCCCGCTCAATTTTGAGGCTTATATCTTTCAGGACATACTGCCCATCATATTCGTGTCTCAGATTGACGATGTCTACCAAAGCCATCGATTTGTCACCTCTGCTGAAGCCTGTTCAGGGCTACGTTGATTACCAGCGCCAGGAAAATTAATATTATCCCCAGGGCTATTGACAGCTCAATATCACCCTTAGACGTCTCTAGCGAGATGGCCGTGGTAATAGTCCTGGTAAAGCCTCTGATATTACCACCAACCATCAGGGACAACCCGACCTCCGAGATTGCCCGGCCAAACCCCATTATCAACGCCGTTAGTATGGCGTATCTGGCTTCCCTCAGGGTGAGGGACATTGCTTGAAACCGACTGGCGCCAAGGGAGACGGCGGTTTCGACTACGGCCTTATCCACACCGCTCAGAGCGGAAATGGTAAGGCCCAGTATTATCGGTGTTATCAACATTACCTGCCCAGTCACAATTGCCGTCGGGGTGAACATAATACCCAGGCTCCCCAGCGGTCCCGCCCGGGAAAGAAAGACGAAGACAAAAAGACCGATGGCGACGGTGGGCACACTGTACAGGGTCTGTATGACATTGGTGAGCAACCTTTTGCCCGGAAAGCGGTTAAACTGAATCAGGCTGCCCAGCGGCAGACAGATTAAGGTGGCGATAATGCAGGAAGTCGCTGCAATTGCCAGTGACCTCCCGGTTATTTCCAACACCTCCGGGTCAAGGGACACTATAAGCTGTACTGCTTTGAGCAGTCCTTGCCACAGCTCAGTCAATGCGCCGTACCATCCAAAACGTTTTCAGGACTGAGGCTCAGCCCCGGCACAGGGAGTAAACAGAGACACACCATATTCCTCGATACCGTAGTTGCCGATTAGCTCCTGTATCTCGGGCGAGGTAAGGAAATCTACCATATTCTGTGCCATTTCCCGGTTAACCCCGGGGGTCTTCTCCGGATTAACCGCAATTACCGAGTACACGTTAAGCAGAACACTACCCTTATCCACCAAGGGTACCAGGTCTATCTTGCCCTTATAGGCGAGGAAAGTACCCATATCGGTAAGGGTGTAGCCCTGCTCTTCGTCGGCCATAAGCAGGGTTGGCCCCATGCCTCTCCCCGCCTCTATGTACCACGCCCCAGCCTCCCTAATCGTCTCGTATTCATAGCCCGCACTTTGCCATATTGCTTGCTCCCTGGAGTGGGTCCCCGATTCGTCACCACGAGATACGAAAGACCAGGCACCGGTCTCGGCAAGCTTCCTAAACGCACCTTCGGGGGTCATCCCCTTGATGCCGGCCGGGTCACTCTCCGGCCCGACAATGACAAAGTAGTTATAGGCAAAGGGAACCCGCTCCAGCCCGTACCCTTCAGCAACGAACTGCTGCTCACGAGCTTTGGCATGCACGACAATGACATCCACATCGCCTCTCATGCCGTACTCCAGGGCTATGCCGGTCCCGGCATACAATATGTCCAGCCCCACACCGTATTTCTCTTCGAAAATTGGTTCAAGATACCCCCAGAGGCCGGTGTCATAGAGGCTGGTGGTCGTGGCCAGACGTGTATTAGCCGTACAGCCGATAAGACCAACGAGCAGGCCCAAAAGTAACAGAATACCCGACAGCGAAAGGACTACCCTCTTCTTCATTTTGTCCATACCTCCTCGCTAAACTGTACTTAAAACGGCAAAAAGAAGAGCACCTCAAAAGGAGGTGCTCTTCACGCCGTAACCTTGGCCTGAGCAAGCTCTCCTTTCCAAACACGGGAGGCATCACCGTTTCCAGTAATACCCTACCGGCCAGTCTCCATAGCTCTAACCCTTAGGAGAACAGGCTCGGAGAGTCCTATTCTGTTTTCAAACGCCACCCAGTTTATCACACCCGAAGGTCGACTGGCAACCCCCCATTTGTGATTTTTTTGTGAGGTTTTACCGCCACTACGTGAGGTGCTGGCAACCTTCCTCCGCTATCCTGCAAACAGACCAAACGTTAACAGCCTTTAATACACTACTATTAACAACTTTTGGAGAAGTATTAATCAAACATCAAGCCCAGCAGACCACTCACAATCCAACTAAAGATTCACCCATTAAACTGGCTAATAATACTAATTAGATTACGGAGGGCTGACGTGACAAGAGAACCAGAAGAGTGGTGCCCAGAATACGTTACCACCAGTTTTGTTGCCAGACATTGTGGGGTCAGTAACGTAACAGTATTACGCTGGATTAAAAAAGAGCGCCTGACAGCCTTTAGACTCCCGGATGGTCATTATCGGGTACACCGAACAGATTTTACCGAATTCCTGAGGAAGTACGGTATCCCCCTCTTCAAACCAATAGACAAGGAAAAATAAGTGAACTACGTAATACACCCAGAGAATGCTGGAAAAGGCGGGGGGGGGGTTGCACTTGAGCTAACCCCCCGCTCTAGGTTATTATTCTCTCAGCTAGTCTATTGGCTGTTGCTGAAAAACACTGGACTATGCCTGAGGAGAGAATATGATGAGCATCGATGAGCTACTCCGCATGACGGTAACTAAGGGTGCATCAGATTTGCATCTCAAGGCCGGAAGCGTCCCTGTTCTGCGTATTGACGGGGAGATTATCCCTCAAGAGGAGATAGCCGAGATGAGCTCGGAGGATATGCGACGGGTCTTCGAGGAAGTAACTACTGATAAGCAGAGAAGCTCTTTTGCTGACGAACTGGAGCTAGACTTTGCTTATCAGGCTGAGGGCATCGGTCGGTTTCGCATCAACGCCTACCTCCAAGGAGGCTCAATCGGTCTTGCCTGTCGCCCGGTTCGAACGCAAATCCCTACCATTGAGGAGTTAGGACTGCCAGAGGTGTGCCAGAGCCTGGTCCTGGAAGCCAACGGCCTGATTGTGGTCACCGGACCAACCGGATGTGGTAAGTCAACCACCCTCGCCGCCATGGTGAACTATCTCAACCACAAGGAGAGGCGTAAGGTGGTCACCATCGAGGACCCGATAGAGTTTATGCATCAGGATAACCAGTGTATGTTCTCCCAGCGAGAACTTGGTACAGATACCAAGTCTTTTGCCAATGCCCTGAAGCATGCGCTCCGGCAAGACCCCGACGTCATACTGGTGGGAGAGATGCGAGACCTGGAGACGATGGCCGCCGCGCTGACCGCTGCGGAAACAGGGCACCTGGTTCTCACCACCCTCCATACTCCCGGTGCCCCCCAGGCTATTGACCGATTCATTGACGTCTTTCCACCATACCAGCAGCAACAGGTGCGCACACAGCTATCCACTACACTTAAAGGAGTACTCTACCAGAGTCTAGTGTCCAGACGTGATGGCTCAGGACGTGCTGCCGCCGTAGAGGTGATGCTGGCCACCCCAGCCATCAGGAACCTTATCAGAGAAGGAAAGACTTACCAGATGATGAACGCCATACAGACGGGGTCTGAATATGGGATGCAAACCTTAAACCAGGCACTCCTAGTCCTCTGCCGTAAAGGGACTATAAGCCGAGAAGAGGCATTTGACCGAAGCTCAGACGCTGAGGAGTTAAAGAGGATGCTTGATGGGACTTTTTAGAACTACACCTCGTCTCGGCTCTTCCGCCCACCCGGTAAATAATAAAGTATTTGGGGTCCAAGTTGAAAGACAAAGATAAGACAAAAGAACAACTGATAAATGAACTGCTGAAGTTGCGCCAACGACTTTCCCGGCTGGAAACATCAGAAACCGGGCGTAAGCTAGCGGAGCAGAAAGTGTTTGAATATGAGGAGCTAGACAGGCTCAAGAGCAACCTTCTCTCCACGGTTTCCCACGAGCTACGCACGCCACTGGCATCCATCAAGGGATATGCCACCATGCTCCTGGACTACGACCCGAGGCTCGACCATGAGGAGAAACTGGAACACCTGCAATCCATAGACAAGGCCGTTGATAGGCTCACCGAGCTTGTAGACCGTCTGCTGGATATGTCCCGACTGGAGGCAGGGCTGCTGAGCCTGGAAAAGACCCCCACCGGTATCCCGCAGTTAACCCGGGAAGCGGTGGCTGAGGCTAAGCTCAGGGCATCCAGACACCTGATAGCGTCGCAACTGGATAAGAGA
>CAZMZA010000004.1:0-28917 GCA_964570635.1 uncultured Dehalococcoidales bacterium | reverse complement strand
GTCGCTGGCTGCCCTGTGTGCCAGTCAAACCTGGATACCAGACAGAAGGAAATGTCGCGGGACAGCGGAAGGACATACAACATTCCTGTCTTCTATTTCACCGAATTGATGGGGCTTGCCTTCGGCGACCCCTCAGCGGAAAAGTGGCTCAAGAGGCATTCTACCGACCCGAGACCACTGCTAAAGGAGAAGGGTCTAATCTGAAGGGTGCGATTATGAGTGATAAGGGGCATAAAGAAAAGGCAAACCAGAACAAGGTAGGCGCTGTTATGGTGGTCGGGGGTGGCATCTGCGGTATGCAGTCGGCCCTGGACCTGGCCAACTCCGGCTTCAAGGTTTACATGGTGGAGGAGAGTACCGCCATCGGTGGCAGAATGTCCCAGCTTGACAAGACCTTCCCCACCAACGACTGCTCGATGTGCATGATTTCCCCCAAGCTAATCGAGGTGGACAAGCACCTCAACATTGAGCTCATCACCAACGCTCAAATCCAGTCAATACAGGGAGAAGATGGCAACTTCAACGTCAAGGTGCTGAAGAAGCCACGATTCGTCGATGTGAGTAAATGCAGCGCCTGCGGCGATTGTGTAGAGACATGCCCGGTGACGCTATCTAGCGAGTTCGAAGAAGGCCTGACGACGCGCAAGGCGATTTACAAGCGCTACCCCCAGGCCATACCGAGTGCCATGTCAATCAGCAAGGGGGCAAGACCCCCGTGCAAGCTCACCTGCCCTGCGGGTTGTAACGGGCAAGGCTACGTGGCTCTCATTGCTCAGGGTAAGTATGTCGAGGCCCTGGACCATATAAAGCAGTGGATACCCCTGCCCGCCGTGCTGGGCAGGATATGTCATCACCCCTGCGAGTTACAGTGTAACCGGGGTGAGGTAGACGAGCCGATAGCAATAGCACCCCTCAAGAGATTTGTCGCTGATATCGTACGGGGAAAAAGGCAGGAAGGTTCTATCCCCCCGGAGGAGAAGCCGGTAATAGACAGCTCAAAACCCAAGGTTGCCGTGGTGGGGGCGGGACCTTCCGGCATTGCCTGTGCCTATGATTTGGTCAAGCTCGGCTACCCGGTCACCATTTTCGAAGCCGGTTCTCAGCCGGGCGGTCAGCTTCAATCTACCATCCCGAAGTACCGTCTACCCAAGGACGTGCTGGCCGCCGATATTCAGGACATCATGGATATGGGGATAGAGCTAAAGCTAAATACCCCAATCAACGGCAAACCGTCCCTGGCCGACCTGAAAAAACAGGGCTACCAGGCTATCTACCTGGCAATCGGGGCCCAGCAGAGCCGTAGCTTGCCTATTCCGGGGGCGGACCTCCCCGACGTACTGCTGGCGCTCGACTTCCTCAGGGACGCCAATTTGGGCAAAGAAATCAAAATGGGCCCAAGGGTGGTGGTGGTCGGCGGCGGTAATGTGGCCATGGATGTAGCCCGTACTGCCAGGCGGCTGGGTGCAGCTCAGGTACATGCGGTGTGCCTGGAGTCGTGGGAAGAGATGCCGGCTCACCCCTGGGAAATAGAAGAGGCCCAGGAAGAAGGGGTTAATATCAACACCTCATGGGGTCCCAGGCAAATAATAGCCAGGGACGGGAAGGTATCTGCTGTAGAATTTGAAAAATGCACCTCGGTCTTCGATAGCGAAGGCAGGTTCAGCCCCGCCTTTGATAAAAGTATTACCACCACGATTGAGTGCGACACCGTTATCATTGCCATTGGTCAGGCTGCCGACTCAGCGCCTCTGTCTAAGGAGACCGCCATTAAGACCAGCGGCGGTGGTTTCTTCATTGTTGACCCGCTTACACTGGCTACGGACGAGCCCGGCGTCTTTGCCGGTGGGGATGCCGTAACCGGGCCAAAGTCCGCTGTCGAGGCCATCAAGCACGGCCATGAGGCCGCCATATCCGTTGAGCGGTACCTTACCGGGGCTGACCTCCGGGAAGGACGCGAGCCGCCGGAGGAGACAGCCGCACCCGTGCCCGAGGGTAAGCACGAGAAGAAGGAACGGCTCCACCCCGAAAAAATATCCCTTGAGAGAAGGCTCTCCAGTTTCGACGAAATGGAGTACGGCTACACCGAAGAGCAGGCCAGAGCAGAGGCCGAGAGATGCCTCGACTGCGGCCTGTGCAGCGAGTGCCTCCAGTGTCTGGCAACCTGCCAGGCAGACGCCATCGACCACACTATGAAAGAGGAGGTGGTCGAGCTCGAAGTAGGCTCCTTAATCCTGGCCCCCGGCTTTGAGCCTTTCGACGCCACCATCAAGGGTGAGTACGGATATGGCCGAATGCCCAACGTCGTTTCCAGCATGGAATTCGAGCGAATTCTGTCCGCCTCTGGACCGTTCCAGGGTCAGGTGCTGCGTCCTTCCGATGGCAAACACCCGGTGAAGATAGCCTGGATTCAGTGCGTGGGCTCAAGAGACGAGACCTGCGGCCGGGATTACTGCTCCTCGGTCTGCTGCATGTACGCTACCAAGGAGGCTATTATTGCCAGGGAACATGATAGCCAAATCCAGCCAACTATTTTCTATAATGACATAAGGGCCTTTGGCAAGGGCTTTGAGCGATACTACGAATCTGCCAAGGACAAGTTTGGCGTACGTTATGTAAAGGGCATAGTGTCCACGGTAAAAGAAAGGCAACAGAGCAAAAACCTCCTCCTGGAATACAGCGGCGAGGACGGTAAGAAGGTCGAGGAGGAATTCGATATGGTGGTACTCTCCATAGGGCTCGTCCCTTCGGCGAGCACCGGAGACCTGGCAGCCAAGCTATCAATTGACCTGGACAGGTTCGGCTTCTGCCGAACCGATGAGCTTGAGCCCAATATCACCTCGCGTCCGGGCATTTACGTCGCTGGTGCCTTTGAGGCCCCGATGGACATCCCCGAGTCAGTCATGAGTGCCAGCAGTGCGGCCTGTTTAGCCTCACAGACAGTCGCCGAGGCCCGCGGCACCCTGGTGACCGAGAAGGTATACCCGCCGGAAATAGATGTGGACGGCCAGGAACCCCGTATCGGCGTATTCGTCTGTCGCTGCGGGACAAACATCGCCCGCGTGGTGGATGTGCCCGGTGTAGCGGAGTATGCCAAGACGCTTCCCTACGTAGTGCACGCCGAGGAGAACCTCTATACCTGCTCCACCGATACGCAGAACAAGATAATCCAGGCTATTGAAGAAAACGGTCTCAATCGCATGGTGGTAGCTTCCTGCACCCCCCGCACCCATGAACCGCTTTTCCAGGACACTATTCGAGAGGCCGGGCTGAACAAATTCCTCTTCGAGATGGCCAACATCAGAGACCAGTGCTCCTGGGTTCATGCCACCCACATGCCAGAAGCCACCGAAAAGGCCAAGGACCTGGTGCGGATGGCAGTAGCCCGTGCCGCTACGCTCGAGCCACTGCACGAATCACCGGCAGAGATAAAGCGGAGGGGCCTGGTTATTGGCGGCGGACTGGCAGGAATGACCGCAGCCCTCGGGCTTGCCTCGCAGGGGTTTGAGACCGTCCTGGTCGAAAAAGAGAAAGAGCTGGGTGGTAATGCCCGGCGTCTCCATTACACCCTGGACGGTTCTGATATGCAGGCGCTGCTCTCCTCGCTTGTGGAACAGGTGGAGCGAGAGCCAAAGATAACAGTGTATAAAGGTGCCGAGATAAAAGATTTCTCGGGTTACGTGGGTAACTACCAGACCGTGATTGCTACAGATGGCGGGAATACCGAGGAGATTGAACACGGGGTGGTGATTCTCGCCACCGGCGCCGCCGAATACAAGCCCACTGAGTACCTCTACGGCACGACAGCCAGGGTACTGACCCAGCTTGAACTAGAGGAGAAGATTGCCAGAGGCAACGGCAATGTGAAGAATCTCGGCTCGGTAGTGATGATACAGTGTGTCGGCTCGCGAGAAGAGAGCCACATGTATTGCAGTCGGGTTTGCTGCAGCCAGGCAATCAAGAACGCCATCAAGCTGAAGAAGGCTAACCCGGAAACAGAGGTCTATATCCTCTACCGCGATATACGCACCTACGGAATGAAGGAACTCAAATATCGTGAGGCCAGGGACCTCGGCATAACCTTTATCCGCTACGATGTGGAAAGTAAGCCTGAGGTTGATGAAGAGGACGGCAAACTGAGGGTGAAGGTCTTCGATTCGGTTCTGGGGACAAACATCTTGCTGGAACCTGACCTGCTTGTCCTGAGCAGTGCCATCCGGCCTCAGCCCGACACCGAAGAAATCTCCAGCAAGCTAAAACTCCCGTTGACTCAGGACGGCTTTCACATGGAAGCCCACATGAAGCTGCGTCCCCTGGATTTCGTCAACGAGGGGATGTACCTCTGCGGGTTGGCCCACTCCCCCAAATTCGCTTCGGAGTCAATCACGCAGGCCAGGGGAGCCGTGTCGCGGGCGGTAACCATTCTCTCCCAGCCCTATCTCATGGTGGGAGGAATCATCTCGGTGGTAGACCAGGAAAAATGCGCCGCCTGCCTTACCTGCGTGCGGTCCTGTCCCTTCAATGTGCCCGAGATAAATGAGGATGGTGTAGCCTACATCGAACCGGCAGCCTGTCGGGGCTGCGGGATTTGCGCCAGCGCCTGCCCCCGCAAAGCCATCAAGCTGCAACACTACAAAGATGAACAGGTGATAGCCAAGAGCGTTGTCCTGCTGACAACGTAGTCAGGAAAGGAGAAAAATATGGCCGAGGCTTTCGAACCCAAGGTGATAGCTTTCTGCTGCCACTACTGTGCTTATTCGGCCGCCGACCTGGCAGGCTCCATGCGTATGGAGTATTCACCTAATGTGCGCGTAGTAAAACTTATGTGCACCGGGAAAGTGGACACCCTTCACCTGCTAAAAGCCTTCGAGGACGGTGCTGACGCCGTCTTCGTCGCCGGCTGAGAGGAAGGCGATTGTCATTTCCTGGAAGGAAATCTGAGAGCAAAAAGCAGAGTTAAGCAGGCCAAGAAGCTTCTGGCGGAAGTGGGAATAGAGGATGAGCGCTTGGAGATGTTTAATATAGGCGCCTCCGACGCACCACTGTTTGCTCATGCCTGTAACGAGATGACAGAGAGGGCAAAGCGCTTGGGCCCCAATCCCTTAAGGAAAGAGAGGCTAGAGGTAAAATGATTGTTGGTGAGAGAAAACCCTTTGATGAAATAAAGCAGGCGCTCCAGGATTACCAGAAGGTGCTGATACTGGGCTGCGGTACCTGTGTCAGTGTTTGTATGGCCGGAGGAGAGAAAGAAGTGGAGTTGCTTGCCAGCCAGCTGAGGATGGCGAATCAGCTGGGGGGTAAAAATGTCGAGATTGGGGAAGAAACCATCCTGCGTCAGTGTGACCGGGAGTATATTGAACCCATAGTAGAGAAGGCAAGCGGCTACGATGCCGTTCTATCTATGGCCTGTGGTGCCGGGGTGCAATTTGTGGCTGAGATGCTGGAGCCCGTATCTGTGATTCCGGCGCTGAACACTCGTTTCATTGGCGTAACCGAAGCCGAGGGCGTTTGGGCGGAACGGTGCCGCGCCTGTGGGAGCTGCGTGCTGGCCGACTATGGGGGGATATGCCCTATTGCCCTGTGCGCCAAGAGCCTTGTCAACGGCCCCTGTGGCGGCAGCAAAGAGGGCAAGTGCGAGTCAGGTAGCGGCAAGGACTGCGCCTGGAACCTGATATACAATCGCCTGAAGAAACAGGGCAAGCTCGATAATATTCGCAAGTTCGTCCTACCCAAGGATTACAGTGCCCAGGCCCATCCGGCACACCAGACCAACGAGGCCTATCTCCAACCGGAAATGGAAGAGGCTCGTACCTAGCAGGATATTTGGGATTTCCCTATGCCGACAGGAGTGTGGTCAGTTCCTCAATAATGGCTTCCAGCTTCTCCATGCCTATTTCGTGCTCCTCGGATATACGGCGAAGCTCCCCCATCGGCAACTTTAGCTCAGGCTTTTCCACCATCGGTATTACCGGATTCAGGGGCTCCGCATTTACCAGGAGACGAACTACATCCCACCTCGCATAATGGCCCAGGCAATCGAAAAGGGCTTTGGCCAGCTTGATATGATGGGCGTGACAATCAGCGTAGAGGATGGCCTCCTCCCCCATTAAAGGCCCGGCTATTAATCTCCCGTGAGGGTCCGCTATGGCACTCCCCCCCACAGCCCAACTGTAGTTAGTGTGGTCGCTATCCCTGAGATGCTTCCATTTATCCGGGAAGTCTTTTTCTCCCAGTAAGCTGCCCGAGCTCAGTACAAAAGCCTGGGACTCACACGCATATGACCTTATGATAGGGTATATCGTGGCGCTCGACCCTTGAGGGTCAGTTTCAGGGTCCATAATATGGTTCTGCCCATGCCCAGTCCAGACCCCGGGCCAGGCCGCAATGTGGAACTCCTCCCCCCTTTGCATCATGGCGGCTTTTACCAAAACCATAACGTTCTCGCCACAAATCAGACCACCAATCCGACCGATATCGGTATCGAAAACTTTCAGGTCGCTACCATCCCCCCAACCCCAGTAGGTTCGTTCGGTATAGGTGGGCATAAGCTTCCGGTGCCTCCCCATCACCCGACCATCCCTGCCTATAAAGACGAGCGTATTGTAGGCTGTCCTGCTCCCCTGACGGTCGTCAAGCTCGCTGCAGCCAATCACCGCATAGGCGTTGGCCTCCCTTGCCGCTTCGCCCAGAATCTCGGTATCCTGGCTATCTATCAGCAAAGAGTTGTCCTGAAGCGCAATCATATAGGGTCCCCACTCAGAAGGTCTGGTCTCCCAGCCCCCGGTGTAGACGGCCGGGTAGCCCGGGATGAAAGCCTCAGGGAAGACGATAAGTTCCGCCCCATTCCGCCCCGCCTCCCTTATCAGGGCACACGTCTTCTCAATGGTGCTCTGCTTGTCCATAAAGACGGGAGCCGCCTGTACCACGGCTACCTTTACCTTGTCCCTTCCACCCAGCACCTTTTTCTCCTTCATATGGCACCTCCTCGACGTTACTAGCTGGGGAAGCTCAAGCTTGTGCTGGTATTTGCCTGCCATTATAGCAGGGGTACCGGCGGAATAAAAGGCGTGATACAGTGAAGGTTAGTGGCATGGCCGGGAGGCGTCCTTGACATGGCATAGACCCCGCATCTACAATTGCCCTTAACAGCCATGAGAAGGGGCTTGACTTAGCTGGGGTGTCCCCGGCACGAGTTTTCTCACAGGAGCTACGATGGCTAGACACACTCAGGTGGTGCCCGCGATACTTACCGACGACCCCGAAGCCCTGGAAAGCATGGTTCGCCAGGCGGAGAGCTTCACCAGCTACGTACAGTTTGACATCATGGACGGCCGGTTTGTGCCCTCGCGGAGCATAAGCCATGAGCACCTGGCCGCCCTCCCCATGAAGCTTAGCTGGGAGGCCCACCTCATGGTGCTGGGGCCGGAAGAATACCTGGAAAGCTTCCTACAGGCAGGGGCACAGAAGGTGGTCTTTCACTACGAGGCCACTTCGTCACCAGGCGAGGCCATCTCTCAGGCCAGGGAACTCGGTTTAGAGGTTGGACTGGCAGTCAATCCGGAAACACCCGTCTCCACGATTCTCCCTCTGGCCGCTGAGGTGGACAGCGTACTCTTCCTGACGGTCAATCCCGGCTTCTACGGCAGCCAGTTCCTGCCCGAGGTACTGGGCAAGGTGACGGAATTCCGCAACGTCCAGCCCGATACAGAGATAGGCGTGGATGGTGGCATAAAGGAAAGCAACATCGTGCCGGTTGCCCGGGCTGGAGCTGATGTCATCTACGTGGGCAGTGGCATATTCCTGCAGCCGCAGCCTGCCGAGAGCTTCCATCGCCTCCTGACACTGGCCCTGGGGGGCTAACGGCACAGGGTTAAGGAAACAGATGCAGCTCACCGTCTACGACGGGGCAGACACAATTGGCGGCAACAAGATTCTGCTTGAAGACAGCCGGGGCAACCTGTTTTTTGACTTTGGCATCAACTTTAATCTTCGTAACAGGTACTTCGAGGAGTACCTGACACCACGCTCCCGCCGGGGCTTCCTGGACATATTCCACATGGGCTTCCTGCCGCCCCTGCAAGGTATCTATAGACCGGACCTGGAGATTCCGAACATTGACATCTGGTCCAGAGTCCGTACCCCCTATCCGGTACGACAAGTCGAACTTCACGGAGTCCTCCTGTCTCACGCGCATATGGACCACAGCGGGCACATTTCTTTTCTCCGCCAGGACATCCCGGTGGTATCCTCTCTCTGCACAGCTTACATCGCCAAGGCGATTCAGGACTCATCGCGGACAGACTTCGAGAAAGAGGTGTGCTACTTGATACCGAGGGTCGAAGCTGAAGGCCTGCTTCAGTCGGGAGACTACAGGAGGTTTCCCGCAGAGCAGCGTCCGTTTGGGATATGCGATTGTGACCCCGCGTCAGCAGCGGGAGGCGAGTTCTGGCGAAAGATACCCGGTAGCAGAGACATCGTCCCTCGTGCTCTGAAACGGGTTGAGACCATTAAAAGCCTGCCCATAAAAACATTCCCCGTAGACCATTCGATATTCGGTGCCACAGCATTTGCGGTAGAAACAAGCCAGGGCTGGGTGGTCTACACCGGCGACCTGAGAATGCACGGCAAGCACGGCTCGCTTACCAGAGCCTTCGCTGAAGCCGCCAGGGCTTTGAATCCTGTCGCCCTTATCTGCGAGGGTACCCACGTTGATGCGGAAGCGGCTACTGATGAGGCCGCAGTGCAGGCAAGAGCACTTGATGTTGTCCGAGGCTGCCGCAGTCTGATAATCGCCGACTTCGGTCCACGAAACCTGGAGCGGCTGCTGACATTCCGGGACATAGCGCAGGACTGCGGCCGGAAACTGGTGGTTACGGCCAAGGATATCTACCTCCTGGAAGCGGCGTCATTGGCTACAGACCTGGTTGCACCACCGGAGCAGGACGAAGTGATATTCCTGTACCGGGAGACGAAACGGCTCGACAAGTGGGAAGAGCCAGTGTACAACCGGTACGAGCACCGCTGTGTTACGCCTCAGGAACTGAAGAGGAACGGTGCTGACTATATCCTGTGTTTCAGCTTCTGGGACATCAATGAGCTGATAGAAGTTGACCCCGAGCCCGGAGCTGTTTATATCTATTCGTCCAGCGAGGCTTTTGACGAAGAGCAGAGGTTCGACATGGCAAGGCTTAGAAACTGGCTAAATCTGTTCCAGATGCAGCCCGTGGGAGTCCCGGAGGCAGACACGGGCAAGGTGCCTGACGAGGAAAAGGGCTTCCACGCCTCAGGCCACATCACCGGCCCGAACCTGCTCGAACTGGTGAGGACGATTGACCCGCACTTGGTTATCCCGGTGCACACCAAGAACCCGGAGTTCTTTGGTAAGAACATCGAGCCGGACAAGCTGCATCTCCCGACGAAGGGTAGCCCCATTATTCTGTGAAATACCCAGCCGCCAAGACCCCCCATGACCTGAGAGGTCAAGCGTTCCCATTTGACCCCTTTTTGTCCTGCTGGCATTCGTACTGGCGACACGTTACCATGCCTTATAGCTAGCTGACCCGAATAGGCCGAGATTGCGCCTGGGATTTGACAAATGACACAAAATTTGTTCATAATTAATCAGTTGGTCTAAGAATGGGGCAATGAAGAGGCTTTTAAATCTACTCATAGTTTTTGCCTTTGTGGCGGCTTTCCTGCCCGCCACCACGGTTGAGGCACAATTACTGGTTGAAATCCTCAAGCCTACCGCCAATACCATCACTGGTAACGGCATCATTATTAACCCGGGCAATGCCTATGACGGGAGCACTGGCGGTCTCAGCACCACTTTCAATCAAATCGGTGTCGGTGACAATAACGACAACCCGACAATTGAGTATCACACCTGGCAAACTCCCTCCCACACCCACACGGCACGAAGGCTCTACATCAGGCGAGAGGGCACGGGGAATACAAATGATACCTGGTCGATTTGGTATTCAACAAATGGGGGTACAAATTATACTGCCATAGAGTCGGGCCTTATTAACCCAACTCTGGGCAATACCAGCGCGGTCACTATTGATACCGGCCTGGCCTTATCCAACCTTTGGGTCAAAATTGTAACCGCCAAGAGTGGTAGTGATGATGGCGGATCTGCTCATATTTATGATGTCTGGCTCGAGGGAGATACCCCCGATAGCTATGGATTTGGTGCTGTCGCCGAAAGTTCCACTAAGCCAACGGGGCTAACCTACTTTATGATAACCAATAACAGTACTTCTGCCGTCAACATAACCATAGGTGGCACTGATATGACCGGGGGAGATACCTGGATACTGTCCAACGATGCCAGTGTAGGGGAAAACTTATACGGTCTAAAGGCAGGACTAGAGAACGGTGGTTATGACGTAGTGGTAAGGAAGGATGGACCGTATAACACCCTGGTTAGCGGCTTGACCGCAGGGGGCAAACAAAAATGGGGGCTTCAGCTTTTGGCCCCGTCAATTTTTACCGACTCGGCAGCGAAATCGGCAACGGTGACCCTGACAGCCACCGCAGCCTGAGACCGCTATAGGTCAGCCTAAAGAGAACAGCAAGACTAGGTTCAAATTTGACCGGCAGCGTGCTTGAGCAGACAATTCAGCTTCAGTAACTATGCTTTCATAGAAGAGGTGAGACAGCCTCTCACCCGGTCTCAATCCCGGTTACTGTAAAACCAGACCTGGTCTGTTTGAGGCTCAATATAGTATATATTATTGCCGATAACACACAGGTTTATCATGTGTGGCTTACCCTCTCGCTCGATTATGGTAACCGACATTAGAAAACCACTCTCAGCTGCTCTGCGCTGCAGTTGCAAGGCATAATCATCACAATCATACTTCCCGCTCGGTCGGTAAACGCCATCCTCCCCGGCAAAAAGGTAAATGTATTCATCCGTATCATCCCCAGCCAGCCAAGTCATAAGTTCCTTAAGTGAGACAAATTCGCGCCAATCAATCGGTTTCCCACCCGGGACTTCCTTGACGACCTCCTCGCCAACATACTGATCCAAGTACTCAATATCATCTTGACCCAGGTACTCAATATTATCTATTGCCAAATCAGACTGCACCACTGAAGGCTGAACAATACCCTCCTGGCCTGTTGCCCCGCCAACCACTCCATCATTCACATCCTGGGCAAATACTAGCAGCCAGGCGGTGAACAGTGACACAGCCACCAGGCAAAGCAGCAGTTTAATCAGTCTTTCTGTCATCCTAGACCTTCCACATTCACTACCATCAGTTTATACCTAGAATAGCACCAAAGCGTAACACTCTATGGGGAAACTATAAACAATTTCTTCTAAACTTCACAATAGAGCTAACTCAGAGAGTAGAATAACAGGTGGCGTCTAAAAGGTCAAGTGGAAAGGCTTGACCCCTTTTCTCTCCGTTTGGCAAATAAGTTGACAACATGCTACCGTATCTATATACAGTTCGCCCGAATAGGCTGAAATCGCGGGCAAAAGGTTGACAAATGTCACAAAATGTATTATTTATATAACATGAGGTAATAAACACTAAAATAAAAAAGGAGGTGAAACGCAATCTCAATCTAAGGGAGGTATGGAGAAGTGAATAAACTAATTTTGTCGCTTGTGCTAGCCGTTACTCTGGTGGTGGTTCCGTCTACTGTAGCTCTGGCGGCAACCGACACCGTGACCGTTACTGCCACACCCGGCTATGTCGCCTTTACCAACGCACCTAACAGTTGGACGCTCAACGGTATTACCGGCAGTAGCGTGATTAACCCGAACACCACCTACTACTCTAACCCACTGGGTGACACCACCCCCCCCCAGCGCTACGGTTGCGGATGGCGAGTGCCGTTTTACCATCACCAACACCAGCACTGTAGTCACTAACGTTAAAGTTGACATCGGTAACTTCAGCGGTGGTTCGGACAACATGACCAACAGCGATGCCGGTACTAACGGAGCAACCAACTTTGGTGCGTACAGCTGGCATTCGGGTATGACCTACTCCGGTAAGGTTGTTGCCAAGACTACCGGTAGTGCGAACCTTAAGTCAAGCCTCGCCGCTACCACTAACCTGAAGTGGGGTATGGAAATCCTGACCCAGACCGGTGCCTGGACCGGTGGTACTAGCAGCACCGCCACCATCACCATCACCATGACAGCGGCATAAAACTAGTATTGTAGAGATTATAAATTGAGACGATTTTTAGCCTTGATAGTGTTGGGATTGGTAGCCGGAGTGTCACTAACCCCGGTAGCTGCCCAGGCCGGTTTCGGTATTGAACCGGGGAAGGTCTACATAGACAATCTCTTCCCCGGAGCGTGGGCAGATGTGCCAATCACCGTGTATAACCAGAACGATTATGAGGCAATCTTCAGGGTGATAGCCAGGAAACCAGACTACACCGCTGAGAGCTATGAAGCCTTGCCTTACCTGGACTGGGTTACAATCACTCCAGACCGGCTAGTTATTGCCCCAAGAGATGAAACCGAGGTTCTGGTAGTCATTACTATGCCCGAGGATGCCGACTACAGCGGCAAGAAGTCCGAGGTATGGGTTAGTTTTATGGAGCAGGAAACCCCCGGTATGATAAAAATCGAGATTTGCACCAGGCTGCTCATCAGCACGAGGGTTGAAACCAAAAGCAGGACTTCTGTTGAAGGCGATGGCTTGGTGGGCATAACTGCTGAAGCGGCAGGGGGAGAGCCGGCCCCTCCCGTCCCCCCTTGGGCTATTATTGGCTCAGCGGCAGGAGCGGCTATTGCTGGCGGGGCTATATTCTTCCTGCTGAAGAAACGAGAGCAGTATAACCGGTAGTCGTTGGTAGGAGAAGGTTAAATAGTGCAGAGAAGAGGTTACAAACTTATTATTACGGCAACAGTGGCTTTACTTTGCGGGCTGCTTGTGATTGCCGGTACGGCCGCCGCAGTGAATAATAGCGGTTCGCAAAGTACTACCGTCACCGTGATTGCCCTGCCGGAATACGTCCCCCCAACTGGTGGAGGAGGAGGCGGTGTTATCCTGCCCCCGACACCCCCGGGCACTACTGTGGTGTCGGGCCTGGTTAATAAGGAGGGGAAATTTACTACCACCATCATCATCCACTCCGAGGACTACGTGTGCCGACTGAGCATTCCCGAGGGCACCATAGCCTTTACTTACGAAGGGAAACCACTCGCTGAGATAACCATTTTGGGGGTAGAAGACACACCAACCGCCCTGCCTCCAGAGGCCAGCATTGTCGCCCCGGTCTATGACCTTGGACCTGACAGGACTACCTTTAACCCGCCCATAGCCCTTTACATGTCCTATGACCCGACTATCTTACCTGAGGGATTTGATGAAGAGGACCTGGGTATCGCCATGTGGGATGGCGAGCAGTGGGTTGAGCTTTATCCCTCCATTGTTGATACCATAACCCATACTATCTCCGCACTGGTAAGTCACTTCAGCCTCTTCACCGTTGTCTCCGCACCCTCTGCTCTCTACATCCAGGACATGACCATAACCCCGGAAGAGGTCAACATTGGTGAGACCGTAACCATCAGTGTCCTGGCTAGTAACGTTGGTTACCTTGCTGCCACCTATGAGGTTACGCTGAAAATAGACAACCGGGTAGCCGAAACCCAGAGGGTGAAACTTGCCGCCGGTGGCAGTGAACTCGTTAGCTTCGATGTAGTTCGGTATGCTGCTGGCACTTATTTGGTGGAAGTGGATAGTTTAACCGGCGTGTTTATAGTTGAAGAAGAGCCAGCACCACCAGAACCGCCACCACCAGCACCACCGCCGCCACCAGCACCACCACCCCCGTCAGCGCCCCCCGGCTTACCTACAATCGGTGGTATTATAGCCGCATCAGCCGCCGTGGTGGGGTTGGTTTACTATCTCCTTAGAAGACGGTATCGGTATACTGCCCTTGTAACCCGCCTGGTAGCCATCGCAGAAAGGCCGCTGTCACTACCTCTGCCACGACCTGCTGGCTTTCCCTCCGCTATTGGTAGAGCTATGACCGCACTACTGGCAGCAATAGCCAAAGGCGCTCGCTATCTGTTCAGACAGTGCCAGGTGGCTGGTAGAGGTATAGCCACAGTATTTAAGGCAACAGTAGTCAGAGTTCGTTCCCTCATTAGTAAGCTGAGAGCTAAGTTACCGCATGCATAGCCGCTACAGCGTGCCTATAGGAAATTCCATTAACGCCTAACAAACTGTACCACCTCCCCTAGTAATCACACCCCCAGACACCATCCACAGCAGTACTGAGCTCTTGACAAAGCGAGGGCAACTGCATAAAGTTGGCAATAACCGGTTGTCCCGATGATTAACAAAGGTGTGCCACCCTTGGCTGAGTCACCCCGGTTAGAGGACAAAGGGAGAAGAGAAGGTGAAGGACGTTATTGTGGTCGGTGCCGGTCCGGCGGGAGCAACGGCCGCCAAAAAATGCGCTGAATATGGCCTAGATACCCTGATGGTGGAAAGAGGCACGCTTCCCAGAGATAAAGTTTGTTCCGGTATGATAATGGGGCCGGTAGCCCACACCCTTATCAAGCAGGAATTTGGTGACATACCAGAATCCGTCTTGAGCCAGCCTGACCACCTGGAAGGCTACATGTTTCATGTACCCGGCGTTGGCAGTGACAAGCTTGAGAATTTCACCCCGTTAAGTTGGAGAAGGAACCTGGATTACTGGATGAGTCAGCAGGCACAGGCCAAAGGCGCTGAAGTACGGCCGGGTGCCAGGGTCACCAGTGTCAGGCAGGAGGGACAGGACTTTGCGGTGGAACTGGAAAAGGACAGGCAGAGTCATGAGATTAAAGCCAGGTTTGTCATTGGAGCTGACGGAGCCACCTCTATAGTGAGAAGGCTCTTGTTCCCTGAGCTTAGAGTCGGATGCATGCAGATATACGAGGAGTGCTACCAGCAAGAATTAGACCTGGATAAGCGGTATTTTCACTGGTTCTATCCTCTAGAGCAAAGCCCGTCCAGCTTTGCTATTCACCGCAAGGACAATATTACGGTGGTAGTCTTTGGTAGCAGAATCGGTCGGTTGAAGCCGTTTATTGTCTGGGTAAAGGATTTCCTGGTTAGAAACCACCACTTTGATATACGCCAGAAACCGGTTTCGCAAGACGGCTGTCTCGAACCGGTAATCCCCAAAGCCTTAATTACTCACGCCGTTCTACCGGCCAAAGGGAATGCCCTGCTGATAGGTGAAGCGGCTGGCTTTGTCCTGCCGGTGACCAGCGAAGGTATCGGCACTGCTATTCAAAGTGGACTAATGGCAGCTAACTCGATTATCAAGGCAATAGACTCAGGAGCACGACTTGACGAGACCTACACCGCCAGCCTTGAGTCTATTTTCTCAACATTCAGTGAGCTCATACCGTGGGTCAAGAGAATCGAGGCGGAGATAAAGAGCGGTGGCGCTTCTCTGCCAAGAGTTTTCGCGGAAGCCTATGGCGCCACACTGACGATGTTCTAAAAGCTGAGCGTGCCCATCGCCAGCTTACACACGGATATACCGTCCCTTCTTTACGCTCAAGCAAATAAAGGTTTCGCTATCTCTTATTCCCTCAATACTGGGCAACTGTTTCTGCAGGAAGTCAGAGAGTTCATCAGTAGAAGCAAATCGCGCCACGGCCAGAACGTCAAACCGCCCGGTCGTACTTGAGACCCAGATGACATCTTCCCGCTTGGCTAACCTGGCCATGACCGCCTCCACCTTGTCGTGCGCTACATCGAAAGTAATGAAAGTAATGAGTGGAAGCCCAACCTTTTTGGGGTCAACGACGGCGACGACGCGCAGCACCCCCTCTTTGATGAGCTTCCTCAACCGGCGCCTAACCGTAGTGGCACTAACGGCAAGTTTCTTAGCCAGCGCCCCGCTGCTCTGCCTTGCGTCCTTCTGTAGCAGCTCGACTAGGTGTTTATCCACATCGTCGTTCATGGTCGTTTCTGGTCATATTATAGCCACTTTTCCGTCGATTTTGCAACCAGTTTAGCCAACACTATTGACTCTACAATTGCACCGACATATGATAACAGCTTAGTCTGTCAGCACTTTAACGAGGGAGGCGTAAGAATACCTCCGAAGCCTTGGTGTGCCGCAGAGAAGAGTATGACTTATACTTGAACAGCACGCCTGCCGTTTTATCTGGCCAGTTGCTGGCTTCAAATAGCCAGCCTGTTATAGTCACGGAGGCTTCAGCTGGCCGTCCGGCTCCCCGGTAAAATGCTCAGATAAGAGCCATGATTAATGTTGATGAAAACAAGTGTGGAACTTGCGGACGATGTGTCGCCTTTTGTCCTCGGGAAGCTCTATCCGTGACAATTCAATGGGGTCAGTTGGTCATCGATAATGAGCAGTGCACCGACTGCTTCGGTGGCACTCATCACTTTGAGGAGAATGTACCCCTCACTGATAAAGGAGCCATCCTAGACCGTATCCAGACCACCGGGACCAGGCTCTGCATCGAAAATTGCCCCGTTGGTGCTTTGAGTCTGCCAGGGACTTAGGCGGGCCAAGTAGCAAACTGCACTTCCTGAACCTTGCCCAATATCAAAGGGGAGAAAGTAATGAAGCAAGTACTAACCAAGTCTCAGGCAGAAGTTGAAAGATGCTGGCCGTCAATAGAGAAGCTGGCTCCCTGTCAGAATGCCTGCCCCCTGAACGTGGACGTACCAGGTTATATCATAGCCCTTGCCCTGGGCAACCTTGACAAGGCAATGGCTATTGTGGCCGAAAAAAACCCCTTCCCCATCGTTTGCGGGCGCGTGTGTCACCATCCATGCGAGGACTCGTGTCTCAGGGCTGAGATTGACGAGCCAGTTGCAATAAGAGCGCTCAAACGGTTTATTACCGAGCATGCCCCAAAGGCGGCAGCAAAAAGGCCAGGTCAGGTCAAGAAGACCCACAAGGAAAGAGTGGCCATTATAGGTTCCGGGCCCGCCGGACTGACGGCGGCACATGACTTGGCCAGGGAAGGATACCCGGTTACGGTATATGAAGCACTGTCGGTTGCTGGCGGTATGTTGGCCCTCGGCATCCCGGAGTTCGTTTTGCCACGGCAAGCGTTGCAGACTGAAATCAGCGCCATCGAAAGTCTAGGGGTAGAAATCAGAACCGGTACACCTTTTGGCAGAGACCTTTCCATCAACGACCTCTTTCAGCAGGGGTACAAAGCTGTATTCCTTTCCCCCGGGGCACAGCGAAGCTTAGAATTGAATACCCCGGGTATAGATTTGGAGGGTGTGGTCTATGCTCTGTCCCTGCTTGAGGAGGTGAACCGGGGTAAAAAGGTCGATTTCAGAGGTAAGGTGGCTATTATTGGCGGCGGGAATGTCGCCATTGACTGTGCCAGAGTAGCCATTCGCTCGGGAGCCGCGGAGGTAAACCTCACCTGCCTTGAATCGAGGGACGAAATGCCAGCATTCCGGTGGGAGATTGAGAGAGCCGAGGAAGAAGGGGTAAAAATCTTTCCCTCTCTGGCTCCGCAAGAAATCGTTGGTAAAGCAGGGAAGGCAGCCGGAATCAACTGCAAGCGGGTAAAATCAATAGAGTTTGATGCCGAGGGCAGGATTAAGCCGATACTGCTTGCCGGCGAAGGAATGGCTCTGGACGCCGACTCCGTGATAGTGGCTATAGGACAAAAGCTAGACCCGTCCTTCCTGGACGGAGCCGAGGGAATCAAGGTGAGCAAGAAAGGGAGTATCCAGGTTGACCCCGACACTCTGGCCACAAATATACCAGGTGTTTTTGCCGGTGGCGACATTGTCAATATAGCCACGGTAGTCGACGCTATAGCCGCCGGCAAGAAGGCGGCTGTGTCCATTGGTAGATATCTCAAAGGGATAGACCTCAAGGAGGGTCGTCCGGGGCAGCCAAAACAAGTGGTGGCGATAGACGAAGAAAAGCTACCGAGATATGTAGAACGAAGACAGCGCAGCACGATGCCGGCACTACCGCCCAGTGAGAGAGTCTCTTCCTTTAACGAGGTCGAGCTGGGCTTTGCCCAGGCAATGGCAATCGAGGAAGCCAAGCGGTGCCTGAATTGCCCTGTCTGCGGCAATTGCATCTTCGGTCGAGCCCAAATGTGCTACGAAACGGCAACGCGACTGCTCTGATGTCAGGGCCGTCGTTGGTCAGGGGAGGAAAGTGAAGCAAGACCATTATGATGTGGCAATTATAGGTTCGGGTATGGGTGGTATGTGTGCCGCAGCACTGCTGGCTCACGAAGGTTACAAGGTCTTGGTGGTGGAGAAGCTGCCACAGCTCGGAGGAAGATGCTCCACTATCGAATACAAAGGGTTCAAGATTCCCCATGTCTGTCAGGAACACCCTATCTATGGACCGGCGGCGGAGGTCTTCCAAGAAGTGGGGGCTGAGTTTGACGTCGTTCCTCAACCTCCGATTGTTTACCGCATCAAGGGTAAGGATTATCATGCCCCGGAAAAAGGCCAATTTGCCTTCCTGCTCTCTCAGTGCTGCAAGGACGAGGCGGAATTCACCAGGGTAAGGACAGCGGTTCGGAGAGCCACCACATGGCTGGAACCTTCTAACTCCGTCTCCTTCCGTGAATGGCTTCTGCAGTACACGGACAATGAGCTGGTCATGGGCCTCTTCCAGAACATTGTCGGCTCCTTGATTTATTGCCCCATTAACGAAACATCAGCCAGAGATATTATCTGGTTTTACAAGGGTGGCATGAGGTGGTGGTCCGCAGCCGGGCGTCCTCGCCGGGGCAATATAGTCCTAATGGAATCGCTGGCCAGCGTGGTCCGGGGAAGAGGCAGTGACATCTGGACACGCTCCCGGGCAAAGCAGATTCTGACCGACGATGGAATCGCCAAAGGTATAGTGGTGGATAAACAAGGTAACGAGACTGAGGTAGCCGCCAGGGCAGTGATTAGTAATACCGGTCCTAAAGAGACAGTGAGACTGGTGGGGGAAGATAACCTCGATAAAGGATATGTAAAGGACCTGAAAGAATTCCTGCATCACGCTTCTCAATTTCTCATTGCCTTTGCTAGTGAACGGCCCCTCATTGAATACCCCGGGGGGTTAGGCATGATTGGGACACGGAGGGTGGTCAATATTTCCTGTTACACTCTTACCTGCCCGGAGTTATCCCCTCCAGGGAAATTCCTGCACACAGCTCAGTGCCAGCCGAAGACTGAATTCGGTCGCCTCGAACCCAAGAAGGAGATTGAGGCCGCAATGGAGGACTTGAGGGAACACATACCGGGGTTCGATAAGTATGCGGAGATTCTAAATATCTCCTGCTTCTTCAACGAGGAATGGCCAGGTGCCTACAACCTGCCGGGCTATTACCCGCCAGAAAAGACCCCGATAGAGAATCTGTATAATGTGGGGGATGGTGTGGGTCCCTACACTGCCACTGGGACCGGTGGTGCTGCTCTAACCGCCAGGACAGTGCTGGAAGACCTGAAAAAACGAATTCAGCCGGGGGCGGCATAGGGCAGGTACTTGACAGAAGAAACAAAGTATGCTAAAAGCATACGCTGTATAGGTAAAATCATCTTTGGGTGTTGAAAGGGAAAATCCGGGTCCATAATTGCCTATCCAAAATACCTATGCTAAAATGCGCTGCTAGTCGGTGTAGCACTAAAAATAAGAGCTAATTCTGGAGGTGATGTTTATGTAGCGACCATAACGTAACAGTTGAGCCAATAAAAACGCGGAGGTTTTCTTATGGGCATTAAAGATCAGCTGACCGAGATTGTTGGCAAAGATAATGTCCTCGATTCCCCGGACGTCATTGAACGCTACGGCAAGGACAATAGCGTACAACGTCCGGGGTTATTTACTTGTGTGGTGCGTCCCAGGACTGTCTCGGAGACCCAGAAGATAGTCCAACTGGCCAATGAGGCTAAGTTCGCCGTCGTTCCCCAGAGTTCTGGGGCTCATTTTAATGGCGGCGCCGTACCTAAAGCAGGTGGGGTTGTGCTTGACCTATCAACAATGAACCGCGTTGTTGAAATAGTAGAAGAATCCATGGTAGCTCACATCCAGGTCGGGGTAACCTGGGAGCAGTTGCAGACAGCACTGGAGCCCAAGGGGCTTAGGACCGTAATCCCTCTACTGCCTCACGCTTCAAGGTCAGTCGTTATGGACTGGCTGGAGAGGGAACAGCCTGTGGCTCAGAATTACGAATACATTCCGCAGATGCGAAGCGTGCAAGTCATCTGGGGAAATGGTGAGGAGTTTGTCACTGGCTCAGCAAGCGTAGGCGGTTTCCGCAGTCCAGAGAACCTAGCTGACGGTGTCAACCCAGCAGGTCCAGGCCCAATGACCTGGGACGCATTTATATACGGCTCCCAGGGCACCATGGGCGTGGTCACATGGGGTGTAGTTTCACTTGAACCAATACCAACCCTCAATAAGACTTTCTTCATCCCGGCAGATAGGGTGGAGGATGTCATTGAGCCAGTTTATCAACTGCTGAGACGAGGTGTATGTAGCGAGTGCCTGATTCTCAATAACACCAGTCTGGCTACCATCCTCACCGAGAAGTGGCCCGAGCAGTTTGCCCAACTCAGGACGACTTTACCCCCATGGACGGTCATCCTCGTTTCTACCGCGCTGAAGCGTCGCCCCGAGGAAAAGATAGCCTATCAGGAAGAGTTCCTGCGGGAGACGATGGCAGCCTGCTTTAACAAGCTGGAGCTGCTGACCGTCCTGCCCGGAGTACCCGGACTGGAGAAAAGGCTACCCGGGATGCTCCGCAAACCGTGGCCTAAGGACAGGACTTACTGGAAGCACGCCTACAAGGGCGGTTGCCAAGACTTGACGTTCATAACCACTCTCGACCGCGTCGAGAGATATGTTGCCCCCGTAACCGACACCGCCGCCAGACACGGATACCCAGCCGCTGATGTTGGCTGCTACATCCAGCCGATTGAGGACGGACGTGCCTGCCAGCTTCAGTTCAACTTCTACTATGACCCCAGTGACGAAGCTGAAGTGGAAAGGATACGGGCTCTCTACGCTGACGCTGCCACCGTAGTGCTGGAGAGGGGTGCCTATTTCACCCGACCCTACGGGGTGGTAGCGGACATGGTCTACAAGATAGGCGGTGATTACGCCGATCTATTAAAGAGGCTAAAGAAACTGTTTGACCCCAACGGCGTATTGAACCCAGGCAACCTCTGCTTCTAGTGTCGGAAGCTAAATACTCAGTAGGAGGATTAGAATGGCTGAGGAGAAAAGAAAACGTATTGCCTTAAGCCTGAATCTTGATGATTACAGGTATGAGGCAAGATATTGCGATGGTCAGCCGCACTGCACATGGATAGACCCCAATTATATTACCGGGGTTGATTTTTCCATGAGATGCCCGCCAGCGCAGAAAGAGATGTACTATCCCTACGGGCCAAGGGGCAAATGCCACCTGGTATACCAGCTGATGACGGACAAGCTGGACTGGTCTGACCCTACGCTGCGGGAAATAGTATACGAAGACATGCTGTGCGGCGGTTGTGACGCTGGCTGCAAGCGCAACATGGACCTTGAAATCCAGCTGATGCTTGAATCGCTCAGGGCCAGGCTGGTGGAAAAGGGGAATGGCCCCATGCCTCAACATGTGCCGATAACCAAGAACATAGAGAGCAACCACAACCGCTACGGCCAGCCCCAGAAGAAGCGCCTGGAATGGATGCCGAAGGATGTCAAAGTTGCCAGCAAGGCGGATATCCTCTACTTCGTCGGCTGCCGAGCCGACCTTATGCAGACCGAAATTGCCAAGGCAACAGTGAAAATCCTGAGCGCTGCCGGTGCTGACTTCATGATAATGAAGGACGAGCCGTGCTGCGGTCACTTCCTCTTTACCACCGGGCAGATAGCCAAGGCGAAAAAGCTGGCTCAGGACAATTTGAAGCGGATAAGAGAGACAGGCGCCAAGACGGTGGTGTTTAGCTGTGCCGAGGGCTACAAGGCGGTAAAGGTTGACTACCCCAAGCTCTTAGGTTTCGCTACCGCAGACCTGGGTTTTGAGCCGGTCCACATTACTGAGCTGGCTGACCAGTGGGTCAAGGAAGGCAAGCTCAAGCTGGTGAATGCGGTGCCTATGAAGCTAACCTACCACGACTCGTGTAACCTGGGTCGTCTCAGTGAGCCCTGGATTCCCTGGGAGGGCACACGCGGCAAATTCAGCCGTCTTGTCCCGTCCCGCAATATGAGGAGAGGCGTCCAAGGTATCTATGAGCAACCGAGGGATATACTCAAGGCTATCCCCGGTGTTGAACTGGTCGAGATGATACGCCACCGTGAGAACGCCTGGTGCTGTGGACATGAAGCCGGTGTCAAGGAGGCTTTTGCCGACCTTTCCCTGTGGACGGCTGGGGAGAGACTGCGGGAAGCGGCCCACGTCGGTGCTGAGGGTATTGTTTCCGGCTGCCCCGGGTGCAAGGAGAACTTCAGCGACACGTCCAAGGACGGCATTAAGGTGTATGACATTACCGAACTGATAGCCACGGCTATTGGTAAGTAACAAAAAGGAGGTTACAGATGAAAGGGCGTGAAGTATTTGAAAACATACCTGAAGAGGCGGCTAGGGAACTGGAGGCTATTGTTGGCCCCGAGTGGATAAGCACCGACCCTAACATATGTAGGTCCTCTTTCGGTCAGGGCTGGGGCTACGAGATATACTTACTGCAAGGAGTATCCCAACCGCCAGCCGCCGTGGTCATGCCCAAGAGCACCGACGAGGTCGCCCGGATAGTTAAGGTGTGTAATCGGTATGACCTTCCCTTCAAACCGGTTGGCACCCATACCGTCATTATCGCTGACGCGGCTTTCCTTCTGAATTCGGTGATGATTGACATGAAGCGGATGAATAGTTTTGAGATTGATGAGAAGAATATGTATGCCTACGTCGAGGCAGGGGTAATCGCGGCCGAAGTTTCAGCCGAGGCCAACAAAAGGGACATGTATTACGTCATCACTGGCGGTGGTGCCCATGTAACACCGCTGTCCAATCACTTCGCCTTTGGTATGGGCCATTTGTGCTGGCGGGCTACCGTCGTTGTCGCCCGGCGAATCAATGGCTTTGAATGGGTCAGCCCGGAGGGAGAGATTTACCGGTTTGGCTCATTTGCCACCGGGGATGAGTGGTTTTGGGGAGATGGGCTGGGACCCCAAGCCAGTGGGATAATGCAGGGTTTCGGCACCTGGTCGGGGGCCATGGGCATTGTCACCAGGGCTTCTTTCAAGCTCTACCCCTTCCAACCGGAGCCGCTTGTGCCAGAGGGCTTGGGACATAATAGAGCCGTCGCCCTTCCACCCAGGGTAAGGTACTACAACAGTACCTTCCCTTCCAAGGAAGCTTTAGCCAAGGCGATAGACGAAATAGGTAGGGCCGACATAGGCTACGTGGTAAACATAGCCCCCGCCTTCTGGAGGACAATGGCTAAGGCTAAGGGTGCCAGGGACCTCAGGGGCGAGTTCCTTGAAGCCTGGGAACCGGAGACCGTTGAGGGCGTACGCGCCACCAATATCCTTCGTGTGTGCCTGGTAGGCCGCACCTCACTGAAGCAGCTGGAGTATGAGGAGCGGGTGCTGATGGACATCATAGAGGAAAACGGCGGTACACCCCGGCGCACGCCACAGAGGGATGAGGCCACCTTCCGGTACGCCAACACGGCCGACATGTGGATGCCAACCAATGGTATTGCCTTGATAGAAGGTTTTTATGAGAGCACCAGATGCATTAAGGCGGAGAACGAGTTGTTCTCCGAGAGACTCTTTAACCTGCCCCACAAGCTCGATTACATCGACATAAAGGGAGACCTTCCCTGGTACCTCATGTTTAACCGGGCTCGCATGCGCTATTGCGAGAATCACGCTCATCCGGACGTCGCAGTAACCGACCCAGAAGCCCCCGAGTTCGACCCCGAGTACACCGGTAGATTCGTCCTCTGGGCAATCCCTGAGGGGCCAACGCTCGGTATAAGGACGGGCGCTATGGGCTGCTTCATGGGAGCCGGACGTTCCTTTGCCTGTGAAGGACCGGCATACCACAACTACGATGTCTGGCTGACCCGGGTCCAGGAGGAGTTTAACCCCAAAGGACTGTCTGGTGTAGTCTGGCCCTATGCTATAGACAAGGTTCTGGCAGCGACCCCGCCGGCAATAAGCGAGGAGCTGAAAGAGACCGTAAAGAAGGCAGTCGAAGCAGGCTGGAAGGGGAATCCCGAGTAAGGAGTGCCCTTTTCAGGTTGCTTCGTCTCTTGGTAGGAGTAGGCTCTGATGGGTCATAACATCAGAGCCTACCTCCTTGTGTTTTGCTTCCCAAAAACCCGCGGTTCAGCCTGAACGTGCTCTAAAACTGCCAAGACGACTGCCACAGGAAGCCGGGGCACCATAAAATCTCTAATTTTTGGAGCTGATGAGAGTGCAGCACGCCCATTACGAGGTGGCAATTATAGGTTCGGGCATAGGGGGAATGTGTGCCGCAGCACTGCTGGCTCACGCCGGTTACAGAGTCGTAGTCTTGGAGAAGCTACCGCAACTGGGAGGCAGATGCTCGACCCTTGAGGTCAGGGGATTTAAGATTCCCTACGTGGCTCAGGAAAAGCCCCTACAAGGAGTGGAGGCAGCCATTTTCGAGGAAGTGGGTGCCGAGTTTGATGTTGTTCCCCAATCGCCAGTCGTTTACCGTATCAACGGGAAAGACTATGTTCCGCCGGAAAAAGGACAGCTTGTCTTCCTGCTCTCGCAGATTTGCCGGGATGAGGCGGAACTCAACCGGATAAAGACGGCTCTACGAAGAGCCAGCACCTGGCAGGAACCCTCGAGTTCCATCTCCTTCCGTGACTGGTTACTCCAGTATACGGACAACGAAGCCGTCCTGGGGCTATTCGGGAACATCTTCGGCGCCCTTCTAATGACCCCCATCCTCGAAGTCCCGGCTAGGGATGCCATCGGCGCTTTCAAGATTGGTATGAGGTGGTGGGCAACGGCCGGTCGTCCTCGCCGGGGTAATGCAGACCTAATGGAAGCGCTGGCCGGTGTGGTCCGGGGAAGAGGCAGCGACATCTGGACACGCTCCCAGGCAAAGCAGGTTCTCACTGCCGACGGGGAAGTGAAAGGCGTCGTTGTTGATAAAGAAGGGGAAGAGGTGCAAGTCACCGCCAGGGCGGTGATTAGTAATGTCGGTCCCAAGGCGACCATCGGGCTGGTGGGAGAAGAGAACTGGGAAAAAGGCTATACAAAAGATATAAAGGAGAAAATCCACCACGGTTCGCAGATGCTCATCGCCTTTGCCAGCGACAGGCCTCTTATCAGCTATCCGGGGGGTCTGGCGCCAGTCGGCGCCCGGCGGGTGGTCAACATCTCTTGCGTGACCCTTACCTGCCCCGAGGTATCCCCTCCCGGACAGTACCTGCATACGGCGCAATGCCAGCCCAAGTCTCAGTTTGCCCCGCTCAACCGCCAGGAAGAAATCGAAGCCGCCGTGCAGGACCTGAAAGAGCACGTGCCGGGTTTCGACACCTGTGCTGAAATATTGCATATTACCTGTCTCTTCAACGAGGAATGGCCGGGCTACCGAAACCTGGCCGGCTATTACCCACCGCAAAGGACGCCTATAGAGTACCTGTACGAAGTGGGAGATGCCGTAGCTGCTTTCGGTCAATGTAATACGTCGGCAGCGAGTGCTAGGTCAGTGGTCGAAGATTTGAAAGCGCGTTTTTCGCCAGAGAAAGCATAGCCGCTGGCTCATTGAATGGCTGAGCATGGGAGGGGCAAGAGAAGAACAAAAAGGAGTAACAAAATGGAGCGCGAAAGATACGATGTTGTGGTTATCGGTTCCGGCATTGGCGGTTTATGCGCTGGGGCTTTACTGTCTCACTGGGGCTACAGAACCCTCGTGGTAGAAAAGCTTGCCCGCATTGGTGGTAGATGGTCCACAGAGGAGCAAGACGGGTTCAAGCTCTCTACCGGCTCGGTGATGCTGCATTACAGGGGTACGGTGATAGAGGAGATATTCAAGGAAGTCGGAGCTAACTTCGAGGGAGTTGAAATATCGCGGCTCTTTTACCGACTCGCCGGCGAAGACTGGGAGCTACCATCAAAGGGAGGAATTGCGGCGGGAATAGACATGATAAACAAGCTGGAGGAGAAGAAGACGAAGGTATTGGGAGGCTTTGCCAAGGCAATAGCCAAGGAGAAAGTAACCAGCGCCTTCGGGCGAGTAGCCCAGGGAGAAAAGGCGGAAGGAACCTTCAAGGACTGGCTTCTCCAGTACACAGATAACGAGGTGCTCCACGACCTGTTTGATACCATGCTCGGTGACCTCGCCGCCAGGCACTCCTATGAGATATCGGCTTCTGGAGCATTCACCTTTTTCGGTCGGGGGGGTGCCCACGGGATATGTCTTGCTCCACACGGCAATATAGTCAATGCCGAGAATCTGGCCAAGGTAATCAGGGCTAATGGCGATATCTGGGTTGACTCCCCGGTCAGACGCATTACGGTGAATGGGAAAGAGGCTAAAGAGGTGATACTGCAGAAGAATGGAACCGAGGTTGAGGTATCCTGCCAAGCGCTGATTAGCAACGTCGGTCCCAAAGCGACTGCCTCAGAGTTAGTTGGCGAGGAAAACCTGGATGACGAATACCTGAAAACAATCAGAGTGAGGCTCAGACCGCAGCCAATAACTCTGTGTTATGTGGCTAGCGACCGGCCGCTCTGGCCGGAAACTGGAGAGCCAGCATTTATGATGGTGACTGGTACTCGAAGACTGGCGGCGGTGCTGCCGATGACCAGCTCGTGCCCTGAGCTGGCACCTCCGGGCCAACACCTGCTGTTTGTATCCGGCGTACCGGAAACCTTTGAGGTTCAGTCGATTCCTGAGGTAGAGCAGGAACTGCTGCTCTTGGACTTGAAGGAACAGTTTCCATTATTTGAAAAGCACGGCAGGGTCTTAAAGATGGCCCATAAGGGTATTGATGATGAACTCCCAGGTGAGAGGACCGGGGTTGACCGCATGATGACTGTCGAGACACCATTGAGCAACGTATATAATGTGGGTGATGCAGTGTGTAGCTCGGGACTCGTGGGGACCCTCGGCTCGGCCGAAAGTGGCAAGCGGGTGGCAGAAATTATAAGGAAGCGCTTCAAAGCCCGTGCCGGTACCACGTCCTGAGTAATAAAAAAGGAGGTAAAAATGAAAGTCGAGAGAATTGACCATGTGGGAGTCTTGGTAAAGGATTTGCCTAAAGCGATGAAGTTCTTTCACGACGTGTTTGGTATGGAGTTCGTGAAGCCCTTCGAGACCCCGGAGGGCGATATACTGGAGACGATGGACGCTACTGGTTTTGACCTGACTGCCCCGCTATCGCCAGACGGACTTACCGCCAAGACCATAGAGCGAAAAGGTGAGGGACTGAACGTAATATGTTTCAAGGTGCCCAACTTTGAAGAGGCCATAGCTGACGCCGAAGCTCACGGTCTTAAGGTGATAATGAGTGGCGTACAGAGGGAGGCCAAATGGGCCTGCTTCCATCCCAGGGATACCTTTGGCGTGATGATTGAGATAATAGAGTACCAAGCAAGATGTCCGGTACTCTCGGGGTTTACTCCGCCAATATGGGAGAAGGCCGAACTCTAAGCCGCATAACAGGATAAGGCTCGGGGCATTACTCTTGCCTTGCCACTCCTGTAATCATATACGTCGTTTCAATTGACAGGTTAGCCGACCCGGTATAATCTTAGTAGCACCGTTCCTGAAGTAACCTTGTGCTAAGGAGCAGGGTATGTCTCATTTGGATTCAAAAGAAGCAGAAACCGAGACAGTAAGGATGGTTGCCGCGCTGATGGCTACCAGTGCCAGGACAGCTCCCAAAGCCAGGGGCATTGACGCCATAAAAATAGCCATCATTGACGGGGAAGAGCTCAACACCCTCGCCTCAGCCATGGAGAGCAGGGCTGGCGAACAACCGCCCTACCTCTCGAAGTCATTCACTAGAGACGCCACCAGCCTGAGAAAATCCGACTGTGTGTTACTGATAGGCGTGACCGGTGCCCCCAAGGGGATAGAGCAACCGCTCAACTGCGGTGCCTGCGGCTATAAAAGCTGCCGTAACCTGCTCAAAGCCAGGGGTAGAGAAGGAAAAGATTTCTACGGACCCAACTGTATTTTTCAGGTCCTCGACCTGGGCATTGCTTTAGCCTCAGCGGCCAGAATCGCCAGTGACCTCAATGTAGACAACAGGCTGATGTACACCATCGGTGCGGCGGCAAGAGAGCTGAAGTTTCTGGACTCTGATATTGTCATCGGTATTCCCTTATCAGTTACTGGTAAAAGCCCTTACTTCGACCGCTAGCCAGCAAGGAGACCAGTCTCTACAGAACCGGCGCCGGAAGAGATTGAGCGAGGCGTCGGTTCAATAGTTAGTCAGTATCTCGTCGGCTTTCACACCCAGACGAATCAGCTCGTCCCGGCTCTGCTCTATCATCGCATCCATGCCGCAAATCATGACCACAGGTTGACTAACACCCTGGAGAGCCTCGCTGAAATGCGACTGCACATAGCCTACCCTCCCCTTCCAGTCCGACCCTTCGGAACGGCTGACTGTCAGGATAACCTCAATATCCGACTGCCGCCAGTCCTCCATCTCCTGAAGGAAGGGAAAATCTTGGGGACTGCGAACACCATAGACCAGCACCGTCTTCCCGAAATCTGCCCTCCGGTAACAAATAGACCTCAAGACGCCCCGCATAGGGCCGATGGCACTGCCCACGCTCGCCAGGATGAAGTTGCGCCCGTGGTATTGGTCAATCGGGAACCCCCTGCCCAAAGGGCCCTTCCCCGGAACCGGCGCGCCGGGCGCGATACCAAACAAGGCCTCTGCCACGCCGCCACCGTTCCGTATAAGAAACTCCCGGGGGGCGGGG
>CAZMZA010000003.1:0-30914 GCA_964570635.1 uncultured Dehalococcoidales bacterium | reverse complement strand
TTTTAAGGACTTGGATTTGATTGAGCGTAACGAGGCCTTTGCCTCGCAAGTCATGGCCTGCATGACGTAACTGGGTATACCACGCTCCGGCGAGAGCCGGGAGTTCTGTGAGCTTGGTGGTGAGAATGTCAACCCCCACGGCTCGGGGATATCTCTGGGCCACCCGGTTGGCTGCACTGGTGCCAGGATACTGACCACGCTGGTTCACGAGATGGAGAGAAGAGATGCCCATCGCGGTCTGGCTACCCTTTGTATCGGTGGGGGACAGGGGATGGCAATGATAATAGAGCGCTAGGCAGTGAGCCTGTCTTTTCTGTGATAGCTTATTCAGTCGGCCGCTGGGCAACCGTCCAGCGGCCAGTATTTTGGTTTCCCCATACTCTCAGATTTGACAAAGAGACGGGATTGCGCAATAAATGGTGAGGTCTTTAAGAGCGGTTTAGTAGAGTCGGGGCGGAATACCTCGCAGGTTTTGAGGAGGAACGGTGTACCGCAGGTTTGTTGCGCCGCAGGAGATTGTCCATGGCTGGGGTGCCCTCAGGGCACTGAAGAATGTCGTAGCCAGCAGGGCCTTCATTGTTACCGATAGCACTATCAGGAAACTGGGGTATCTGGACCGGGTAAAGGCGATATTAGATGAAAAGGGTATCCCGAGCCAGCACTTTGACCAGGTAGAGTCGGACCCCTCCCTGGGCACGGTGGAAAGGTGCCTGAGTGAGGTTAGGGAGTTCGGACCTGACCTCTTTATCGGGCTGGGGGGTGGCTCACCGATAGACGTGGGCAAAGCCGCCTGGGCCTTCTACGAGCACCCGGACTTGGCTGAGATGGAGTGGGAGGAATTTCGGCGGGCCCTGCCCCGGCGCCGGCTGCGGCAGAAAGCCAGATATGTGGCCATCCCCACCACCAGCGGCACCGGCTCTGAAGTCAGTTTCGGTGCGGTTATCACTAACTACGGGGTGGACCCTCCGGTCAAAAGAGTACTCTACTCCGTCCAGTTCGCCCCTGACATGGCTATTGTTGATGCTGAGCTGGCGTCCACTATGCCGCCCAACGTCACCGCCGAGACCGGATTCGATGCCCTGGTTCATGCTGTAGAAGCTTATACGGTGGGACAGACCAGCGATATCGTCGATAGCCTGGCGGTAACAGCAAGCAGGACTATTCTGGAGTGGCTGCCTGAGGCTGTAGCCGACGGCTCCAATGTCATCGCCAGAGAGAAGATGCACCTTGCCGCCACCGTAGCTATGCTCGCCTGCACCAACAGCACCGGTGGTCTCAATCATGATGCGGCTCACCAGCTGGGCTCCTTATATCACGTAACTCACGGTCGGGCTAATGCCGTCATGCTCTGTCACTTTCTGGCTTGGCTATATGGCTACAATCCGGAGCGTGAGGCCACACTGGCCAGGGAAATGGGTATGGAGGTAAGGACCAGCCGGGACGGTGCCCGGAAGCTGATAGCGGCGATGAGTGAACTGAGAAAAAAGATTGGACTCCCCGGGTCTATTAAGGAACTGGGCATCGAGGAAGCCACTTTCAAATCGCGGCTCAGCCAGCTTGCCGAATGCACCCTGGCTTCAGGTATCTCACCGCAGAGGCCTTCCCTGGATGAAGTCAAAGAGCTCTATCTTAGGGTATGGGAAGGAGTGGAACCGGAGCTTCCCCGGGATTAGACCGGGCGGTGGGTGTGCTGGGGTTGATGGTAATGACAGGTTGGTGTTAATATGGCTGGTAGGGACGCTTGATAAGTCAAGACGGGTGAATGGCTAAGGTACCACAGGCCTTCTACTGGGCCACCCCGCTCCAATCCGGCAGCGTGTTATCGAGAATGCTGTCTGTTGGGGGCTGCAAAATGACTGGTAAGAATAAGGCCAAAGAGCAACTCTCGGGTGAATTAGCGGCAATTCAGCAGCGAGTTGTCGATTTGAAAGCCTCGGGAGGTGAGCGCGAGGGGGCAGAGCAGCTGTACCAGACCCTGGTGAGTAGCTCACCCACCGGCGTTTACATCGTCCAGGATGGGAAGTTTGTCTTCGTGAATGACCAGTTCCGCAAATACACGGGCTTTACGGAGCAGGAATTACTGAGTATGGACCCTGCGGAGCTCGTTCATCCTGATGATAGGGAGTCGGTCAGGCAGCATGGAGTGGCGATGCTGAAGGGGGAACGCACTTACCCATATGAGTTTAGGACTTTTACCAAGAGGGGAGAGATTCTATGGACTGTGGGAACAGTTGCCTCCGTTGAGTATAAGGGAAGACGGGCTACATTAGGTAATTTCGTTGACATTACTGACCGCAAGAAAACTGAAGAGGCTTTACAGGAATCTGAGGAGAAGTATAGGAGTTTATTTGAGGAGGCTAAGGACGCGATTTTCCTGATAGATGCCGATACCGGGATTGTTCTGGATGCCAATAAGGAAGCAGAGCGATTACTGGGGCGTTCCATTAGTGAGATTATAGGTATGCGTCAGTTCCAGCTGCACCCTCTTGGCGAGGCCCCCTATTATGAGGGTAAGTTTAGGGAGTTTCTTGGAGGGGGACCGGCTACCAATTTTGAGACCGAGGTCGTCAGAAAAGATGGGACTGTAGTGCCGGTAGTTGTCAGTGCCAGTACTATTCGGCTTCGTGGCCGGAGACTGGTTCAGGGAATATTCAGGGACATTACCGAGCGCAAGCGCATGGAAGAAAGGTTGCGGGAGCTTTACGAGCAGGAAAGGGAGCTGCGACAGGAACTGGAAGAGGAGATGGAGCGAAGAGTTGAGTTTACCAGGGTACTGGTACATGAGCTGAAAACTCCACTTACTTCAGTGCTGGCCTCAAGTGAGTTGCTGGCGGCCCAGCTTGACAAGGAACCGTTGCTAACCATAGCCAGGAACATTAACCAGGGCGCTTCAAATCTGAATAACAGGATTGACGAACTCCTTGACCTGGCTAGAGGTGAGATGGGCATGCTCCAGTTAAGGTCCGAGCCGGTAGATGCGCTGCAAATGCTTCGTGGGGTAGTTGATGATATGGCTCCAGTTATCTCGCGCCACGGGCAGTTCCTGACCATAGAGCTGTCTCCTTCTCTACCCCTGGTGTGGGCGGATGAAGGTCGCCTGCGGCAGGTAATCCTCAATCTCCTCAGCAATGCCACCAAATTTACCCCTGAGGGTGGGAAGATAACCCTTAGAGCTAGGGAAAGCGATTCTAGCCTGGTGGTGGAGGTTGAGGATACGGGTCCGGGGATAGCCGAAGAAGACCAGGGCCGGCTGTTCGAGGCCTATCACCGCCTGGAGAGTGACCGGGAACGGCTAAGTGGACTGGGACTGGGGCTGGCTCTGTGTAAGGCACTGGTGGAGCTTCACGGGGGAAGCATATGGGTTAAGAGTAAGTTAGGCGAAGGGTCAACCTTCGGCTTTACCGTACCCTTGAAAGGTAGCGGTCAGGGGACAGAATATCCCGAGGAGGTAGAGGAATAGTGAAAGTCCTTATTATTGAGGATGACCATAACATCATAGAGACTATTTCCCTGGCTTTGCAGATACGCTGGCCAGAAGCTAAACTGGTGTCCACTCACCTGGGAGAGAGGGGTGTAGAGCTGGTGGAGAGTGAAGCCCCTGATGTCGTTATTCTCGATTTGGGGCTTCCTGATATAAGCGGCTTTGAGGCGTTAAAGCAAATCCGCCTCTTTTCCGGGGTTCCCGTCATTATCCTCACCGTGAGAGCGGAGGAGGCTGATGTAGTCAAGGGGCTGGAGTGGGGGGCTGACGATTACGTAGTCAAGCCTTTCAGCCAGCTGGAGTTGCTGGCGCGGGTGAGAGCACAATTACGGGGGCAAATGCGCTCCAAAGAGGAACAGCCTCTGGTTTACGGAGCGTTAAAGTTTGACCCCTCTACGCGTCAGCTTCGCTATGACAAAGAGGAAATAAGCCTTACGCGTACCGAGGCTCATATTCTTCAGCACCTGATGAAGAACGGGGGCCATGTAGTGACCTACTCCAGCCTTGCTGAGGAAGTATGGGGGACCGACTACCCCGGTGCTGCTGATAGCCTTAAGGTTCATATCCGGCGCTTGAGGGAAAAAATCGAAGACGACCCCAGTCACCCCCAGCTCATCCTCACCAAATCTGGTGTTGGCTACCTGTTGGCTAAAATAGAGCCCCCCAGTGCCGGGTAGCCTGCGTTGAGTTTGCCAACGCCTGCGGCTTCCACTATTACTCTATTGTAACTTCTTTGTAACCTTTTCTCTGTCTGGCCTAGTGGCTGCTCTTAACCAGTCTTTAACCTTACGTGTGTAGACTGTATAGAGAATGAGAGTAGCCGTACTCGGGGATGACATGATAATACGAAGGCTCAGTGCCTCGCTGGCCAGGCAGGGGATAGAGGTCGTCGGCACAGCGACGGCAGCCAAGGGGAAGCACTTCGACCTGGCGGTGGTGGATAGCCTGGAGGAAGAGGTTGAGGCTGCTTGCCATTATATCAAACAGGTTTTTGGTATGCCGGTGGTGTTGATGGTGAGGGCAAGGCAAGCAGACTGGGAAAGACTGGAGCTAGTGGACACCGATGCTTACGTACCCGAGGATGTGGGCGGTGCTGAGCTTGCCGCACGTCTGCGGGCCGTAGTACGTCGCCACTCCGCTAAGAAGTCAGCGGGGAGGGGGAAAGGGCGTGGGGCTATCGGTGGCAACCAGCTATAATAGGGTGGTACAATCCCTTATAACAAGCATTCAGTGGTGTTTTCCAGTTTTTTTTGATTTGGTGGAGCTGGTACCAGGCTAGCAGAAAGGCGATTGTCTGATGGGTAGGGCAGCGGGAGAACAGATAATCAGGACCAATTGTCGCACCTGCCACGGTGGTTGTGGAGTGCTGGTTCATCTGGAGGACGGTCATATCACCAAGATTGAGGGCGACCCCGATTTCCCGACCAATCGTGGCACCATGTGCAGCAAAGGCCTGGCTACCCTGCAAATGGTGTACCACCCTGAACGGGTTAAGCACCCTCTCAAGCGGGCAGGCAGCAGGGGTGAGGGCAAGTGGCAACGCATCACCTGGGATGAGGCCCTGGATACGGTAGCGGACAGGTTGAAGCAGATAAAGAGGGAACACGGTAGCGAGTCTATCGCCGTAGGACAGGGCACGGGGAGAGATTATGATGCCTTTTTAGTCTGCTTTGCCAGTCTGCTGGGAACGCCTAACATATTTGGGGCGGGCCACATGTGCTATCTCCCCCGGTTAGGAGTGTCCCAGATTACCTGTGGTCATCTGCCGGTATGTGACTATGAATCAAACCCGGCGTGTGTCATGGTGTGGGGAAGTAATATCGTATGGACTAATCCGGACGAGTATACCGGCGAAAACCTGAGTCGTGTGCTGTCTCAAGGAGCAAAACTGATTGTAGTTGACCCCAGGTTGACCTACTTGGCCGGCAGGGCTGATATTTGGCTTAAGCTTCGACCGGGGACAGATACTGCTCTGGCTTTGGCTATGGCCAACGTGATAGTAGGTGAGGGGCTTTATGATAAGGAGTTCGTTGACAAGTATGTCTACGGCTGGGATGAGTTCGTTGGGCGAGTTCGGGAATATCCCCCGGACAAGGTCGAGGAAATTACCTGGGTTCCGGCGGATAAAATCAGGCAGGCGGCACGGCTCTATGCTCAGACCAGGCCAGCTTGCATCCAGTGGGGAGTGGCTATTGAGCAGACCATCAATTGTACTGATAATAACCGTATTCTCATTGACCTGATGGCTATCACCGGTAATCTGGATGCCCCTGGGGGGAACGTGTTCTTTGTGCCGCCGCGTATGAGAACGATAGGCCAGTTCGCTCACTATGAGAAGCTGCCTGCGGCGCAGAGTGAGAAGATGTTGGGGGGTAATACCTACAAACTGGCCCGGCAGATGAGACTGGTGACGCCCAAGTTGATTTGGGATGCCATCCTTACCGGGAAGCCGTACCCCATCGAGGCAGTGCTTATTCATGGCTCTAACCCGGTTATCACCAGAGCTAATGCTGGCGAAATTTACCGGGCGTTAAGTCAGGTTGGATTTCTGGTAGTGGCCGATTTTTTCCTGACCCCAACGGCTGAGCTGGCTGACATCGTACTACCGGCAGCTACTTGGCTGGAACTGGAAGGTCTCGGCGGTTACCTTTTCCGCCACGGGTATTTATTTCCGAGGCGGAAGGTAGTGCAGATTGGCGAATGCTGGCCAGACCACAGGATACTTAATGAGTTGGGGAGGCGGATGGGGCAAAAAGAGTGGGGAGCAACTATTGAGGCTGACCTTGACTGGATACTGGAGCCGTCCGGGCTTAGCTGGCAGCAGGTGAGGGAGAGAAGTTACCTCAGGGGCAAGATGGAATACCGCAAGTACGAAAAGAAGGGCTTTGCCACCCCTACGGGAAAGGTGGAGCTTTATTCTACCATCTTTGAGGGGTGGGGTTATGACCCGCTGCCGCGGTATCGGGAAATACCGGAGAGCCCGGTAAGCAAGCCTGGACCGGCGAAGGAGTACCCTTATATCCTGATAACCGGGGCCCGGTCTCCCGTGTTCTTCCATTCGGAACACCGTATGGTTCCCTGGCTGCGTGAGATTCACCCCGACCCTGTGGTGGAAATTCACCCGGAGGCGGCCAGGGAGCATGGCATCAGGGACGGGGACTGGGTCTTTATTGAAAGTCCGAGGGGGAGGATTAAGCAGCGGGCGAGGTTCACCTGGGGAATTGACCCCAGGGTGGTGGCTGCTGAGCACGGCTGGTGGTTTCCCGAGATAAAAACCCCGGACCACGGCTGGCAGGAGTCTAATATTAACCTTCTTACCGACAACGACCCCGCGGGCTATGACGTGGCCATAGGTTCGACTAACCTCAGGGTTCTAATGTGCAAGGTCTATCCCGCTGAATAGAGGGAGTTAGCGGTGGAATACGCTCTCATAGTAAATACTGGAGACTGTAACGGCTGTTATGCCTGTGAAGTAGCCTGTAAGCAGGAGCACAACCTGCCGGTGGGGCCCAGGTGGATAAGGGTCTTTCCGGTTGATGAGGAAGGGTTGGGGGCTAAACCACAGTCCAGGTACATCGTAACCCATTGTCTGCACTGCAGCCAGCCCGCGTGTAAGGAGGTGTGTCCGGTAGATGCCATAACCAAGCGAGAGGACGGCGTTGTCCTGATTCACCAGGAGTTATGCAACGGCTGTAAGGCGTGTATTGAGGGCTGTCCTCTGGGGGTAATGCTTTTTGACGAGGACAAGGGTCTGGCTCAGAAATGTGACCTCTGTTCGGGGAGGATTGATAAGGGGTTACCCCCGGCCTGCGTGGCTGCCTGTCCCACCCATTGCATTCACTTTGGGGATGTGGAAGAAGTGACCAAGCGGTTGGGACGGCAAAAGCTTCTGGTCTGGTATAAAGCGGTGGCTACGTAAACCGGAAGTAGCGCCCTTACCCGATAGTCTGAGAAAAATCAACTTAGATGATTGACACGGCTGGAACTGACATGGTAAAATTCCTTGGTTTTGTGAGCTAAGAACTTGAAGTTACGCCTCAGGCGGTGTATGGTTTTTGGCTTACACGATAACCAACGTATGTTCCACTTGTCTCTGAGCGAAATAATCTGGCACGCAGAATCACGACGAAGGGAGGAAAGATGGAGCTAAGTCGACGAGAGTTTCTGAAGTTAGCCGGAGCGGGATTTGGTGGTGTTGTTATCTTCAAGGGCTTGGGTACACAGAAAGTCCGAGCCGCCTCGAGAAAGGCCTTCTCCCTAAGAAAGCGGATAGGTGAGACGACCACAATCTGTCCCTACGATGCCTCAGGTTGTGGTTTTATCGTGGCTGTCGAGGGAGAGAGGGTCATTAATATTGAGGGCGACCCCGATCACCCGATAAATCAGGGCGCAGCTTGTGCCAAGGGCGCTAGCCTAGCACAGCTCAACACGGTTGACGGTGAAGTTAACCCACGGCGGATGACCAATGTCCTTTATCGCCGTCCCGGTGGTACGGAGTGGGAGACCAAGTCCTGGGACTGGGCAATTGAGCAGATAGCCAAGCGCATAAAGGCTACCCGGGATGCCACCTGGGTGGCGAAAGACGAGCAAGGCTATGTGGTGAATCGTACCGAAGGCGTTGCTTCTGTCGGGGGAGCTGCCCTGGATAACGAAGAATGCTACCTGCTGGTAAAGATGCTGCGCGCCCTTGGGCTGGTGTATGTTGAGCACCAGGCCCGTATATGACACTCCTCTACTGTCGCCAGTTTGGCGGAAACATTCGGCCGAGGGGCCATGACCAATCACTGGAACGATATTGCCAATAGTGACTGCATGATGTGCATCGGTTCCAACCCTGCGGAAAATCACCCCGCCTCCTTTGGCTGGATAACACTGGCTAAGGAGAGGGGAGCCAAGCTTATTAGTGTTGACCCTCGCTTTACCCGAACCTCTTCCAAGGCTGATATCTATGCCCCCATGAGGTCGGGTACGGACGTAGCCTTTATTGGAGGCATGATAAAGTACGTGCTCGATGACATGGAACAGCACCCCGGGAACTACAACATGGTCTATGTCAGGGAGTATACCAATGCTTCCTTTCTGATTAACCCTGATTTTAAGGGTGCGGCTGACCTGGACGGGCTGTTCTCGGGGTACGACCCGGTCAAGAGGTCCTACGACAAGTCCACCTGGCAGTACCAGCTTGATGAGAACGGTATCCCCAAGATGGATAAGACCCTGGAAGACCCCGACTGCGTCTTTCAGCTGCTGAAGAAGCAGTTCGCTCGTTATGATCCCGATACGGTCTGCAAGGTTACCGGTACGCCCAAGGACACCTACCTGGAGATTTGCAAGCTCTACGCGGCTTCGGGTGAACCGGGGAAAGCGGGTACCATCATGTATGCCATGGGTACTACCCAGCACACCAATGGCACGCAGATGATTCGTAGCTACGCTATACTCCAGCTCTTGCTGGGTAATATTGGTGTCGCCGGGGGAGGTATTAACGCTCTGAGAGGTGAGTCCAACGTTCAGGGCTCCACCGACATGTGCCTGCTCGCCCATATCTTACCCGGCTACCTCAATCAGCCGATAAATAAGGATGAGACCCTCGAGAAATATCTGGAGCGGTCGACACCGAAGTCCAATGACCCCAGGAGTGCTAACTGGTGGCAGAACTATCCTAAGTATATGGTTAGCCTGCTCAAGGCATGGTATGGTGATGCCGCAACCTCAGGTAACGAGTTCGGCTATCAGTACCTGCCCAAGACGACCAAGCCCTATACCGATTATTCCTGGATTGGGCTCTTCGAGGCGATGTACGCTGGCGTTATTAAGGGGCTTATGTGCTGGGGGCAGAACCCGGCAGTTGGTGGCCCCAACTCCAATATTGAGCGTAAAGCACTGGAGAACCTTGACTGGCTGGTAGTGGCTGACCTCTGGGAGACGGAGACGGCAGCCTTCTGGAAGCGGCCCGGGGTTGACTCGACGGCAATCAATACCGAGGTTTTCGTCTTGCCGGCGGCCGCCTCCTACGAGAAAGAGGGCAGCGTGACCAACAGCGGGCGCTGGATGCAGTGGCGCTACAAGGCGGTCAACCCGCCCGGTGAAGCCGAGGACGACCTCTGGATTATTAACCGGCTGGCTCTCGAGCTCAAGGACCTGTACTCCAGGGGAGGCGGGCCTGGTGCCGAGGCCATTACCAAGTTGACCTGGAATTATGGGGACACCTCTGACCCGAATGACGTGGCCAAGGAGGTTAATGGCTACGACCTCACCACGGGTAAGCTCATGTCCAGCTTTGGTGGGCTAAAGGATAATGGCACGACAAGTTCGGGTAACTGGTTGTACTGTGCCAGCTACACTGAGGATGGTAATATGGCTGCCCGGCGTGACCCGACCCCCGGTCCCTTCAACATAGGTCTGCACCCCAAGTGGGCGTGGTGCTGGCCAGTGAACCGCCGAATTATCTACAACCGGGCTTCAGTTGACCTCAAGGGGGAGCCCTGGGATAAGGAGCATCCGGTTATCAAGTTCGCCGGGACAGCTTTGGACGGTAAGTATGTTACCAGCAAGTGGGATGGTGATGTCCCCGATGGAGGATGGTATCCGCTACAGAATCCCGATGGAACCTGGCGCGATGATGCCAAATACCCCTTCATTATGAAAGATGAAGGGCATGCCCGCCTCTTCGGCATGGGTCGTGCCGACGGTCCCTTCCCGGAGCACTACGAGCCTTGGGAAAGTCCGGTAACTAATCTGCTGTCCGGGACGCAGAATGACCCCGCTCTTTTGAAGGGGGATACGGCGGATAGTCAAAGGGGAGACCCGACCAAGTTCCCCATCGTGGCCACAACCATCAGGCTGGTCGAACACTGGCAGGCAGGTCAGATGAGCCGGAACCTGCCGTGGCTGGTCGAGCTTCAGCCCGAGTTGTTCGTTGAGTTGAGTGAGGAACTGGCGGCTGAGAAGGGTATCGTCAACGGCGGCAAGGTTATTGTGGAGACAGCCAGAGGTAAGTTGGAGGCGGTGGCCATGGTTACCAAGCGTCTTAAGCCCTTCCAGCTGAACGGTAAGGTAGTCCACGAGGTTGCCATCCCCTGGCACTGGGGCTATATCGGTCTCTCCACCGGCGATAGTGCTAACATGCTGACCCCTCATGTGGGCGATGCCAACACCATGATTCCGGAGTTTAAGGCCTTCCTGTGTAATGTAAAGAAGGGTTAAGGCAGAGCCAGCACAGCAATAGGGTTATAGTATCGCCCTCTCCCGAAAGGAGAGGGCGATTGTTATCCGGTGCTTACGCCGGGTTGTTGCGGTGGTCAAACGAGGAATGTATACTGGTCTTGACCGGGGAGTTAGGGGAGCGGCTAAGTCCCGGTGGGCTTCGCGGACTTCAAATCCGTCGTGGGGCATTAATAGTGTCCTAGGTGGGTTCGACTCCCATCCGCTCCCGCCACTATTCTGCTTGACGTTCCGCATAAATAACTTTGAAAGGTCAGCCTATGGAGAAACAGAGTATCAAATCAGACGAAGTAACCACTGTGGCTGAACTCAAGAACCATGTTCAGGTTTTCGTAGCTGAGAGAGACTGGACCAAATATCACAGCCCGAAAAACCTGGCCACCTCCATTGCTATAGAGGCAGCGGAGTTAATGGAACTGTATCAGTGGGTCAGTGATAAGGAGGCAGGTAAAATCCTGAGGGACAAGCGTAAGTATAGGGAGTTGGAGGAAGAACTCGCCGATATAATTATCTACTGCTTGAGCCTGGCCAGTGTAGCCAACATTGATGTATCCAGGGCTGTAATCAGCAAGATAGACAGGAACAGGACAAAATATCCGGTAGAGCGTGTAAAGGGTGACTATAAGAAATACACCGAGCTTTAACCCTCACCGGTACGCTTCAATTTGGAGGCCGCCTTGGCCTTTACTGTTTTGAGATGACCTTCTTGAAGTCGATGTTGAGGTCTTCCATTATGGCTTGAGCGGTGGCTCTGCCGGCACCCCAGACCCCGCCACCGGGGTGAGCGCTTGGCCCGCATATATACAGTTGCTTGATCGGTGTCCTGAAGTTGCCCCAGCCGGGAAGTGGTCGGTTGCCATAGCTCTGTGTCACCGACAGGGGGAAATGGTTCCAGTCACCCTTGATATAGGCAGGGTTGTATCTGTAATAGTCAATAGGGGCGGATACCCAGCGGCTGAGGATGTTGTCGGCACCCATGTTGGTGGTGTGCTGCCTCAAAGTCTCCAGGACATGGTCGGCGACTTCCTCACGTATTTCGTCCCATCTGGCAGCCCCTCCCTCCTTCAGGTCATACGGCTCAGGATGGTAAACGTAGAGGGTGTGCTTTCCTTCCGGAGCACGTGTGTGGTCGTGTAGCGTATTACAGACAATTGCCGGTGCCGAGGCGAAGGGGATACCGTAATAGCAGTCATCATAGTCCCTGAGTAGCTCTTCCGTGGGTGGTACCATGAGTATGTTGCAGGCCTGGTTAACGTCCCCGCCAGCCTTGTACTTCGGTGCCTCATTGAGAGCAAAGAGCTGGAGTAAGGACGCGATATTACCTTGCTTGATGCGTCTCACTCTTTCCGGGAAGCCATCGGGTAAGTCCTCGGGTTTTATCATTTCAAGGAAAAGCTGCTTGACGTGGAGGTTAGAGACCACAGCCGTATCAGCCATGATTTCCTCCCCGCTGTCCAGGACGACTCCTTTAGCTTTGCCACCTTCCACCATGACCGCCTTGACTGTGGTTGAGGTCTTGACGGTACCACCGTTATCCTTGATGCAGGCCTCCAGTGCCTCGCTCAGCGCTCCTGCGCCGCCTTCGGGTATCTGCAACCCCCAGGAATGGAAGAAGGGGAAGCCATTTACATAGTTGGCGCTCCCTTTGTCTCGAGGTCCGTAAAGGTTCTCGCATACCCATCTGGTCATGGCGCCTCTCATCTGGTCGCTTTCAAACCACTCTTCGGCGATGTCTATGCCACTGGACATAATGAGTCTGTAGTACTCCTGCCCCATCTCGCTGGAATCCAGGAAAGACACCATCCGGCCGAAGGGTGGGGGTGGGGAGAAGTAAGTCACCTGCCCCGCCTTGACTACCTGTCCCGAGTATTTGCAGAACTTGGCATATGCCTCGGCATCCCGTTTAGAAATTTGACGTATGGTTTCGCAGGTCTTCTCTATGTCCCGGTAGATAATCACAGCACTGTCATCAGAAAAGAGAAAGACATACTGTATATCCGGTAGGATATATTTGAGCCCGTACTTGGATTTAAGCCCCAGCTCATCCTGGTGAATAAGAGGGTTAGCCTGAATTGACGCATGCTGGGTGGAACAGATGTCCTGCTTGAACCCGGGCAGCGTGACTTCCCTGGTGACAGCGCCGCCCCCAACCTTGTCCTGCCTCTCGACCACACATACATCCAGTCCGGCCTTAGCCAGGTAAGCGGCGACAATCAGCCCGTTATGCCCGCCGCCCACCACTACCACATCATGTTTTTCCATGTCTGTTTTTGCCTCCTTCGCTTTAGTTTGTGCTATGGCTGGTGATATGGATGCGGGAGAAGAAGCGGGAGTGGCTACCTCAAGACCCGCTCGTCCCCGACGCGACGTGTAACCTGCTTTTCGTCCAGGTATTCCACGATAGCCTGGGCGTACTTGCGGCTGGTATTGAACATATCTCTTACCTCGGCCAGGGTCACTTTACCCTGTTGCTTGATATGGTCGGTAATTCTCCTCACCATTTCGTTGTAGGTGGAGGCATCAAAGACCACGCCATCGCTTACCTTCACCACCCGCTGCTGCTCGATAAGCAGGTTAAGCAGGTCAGGCTCAGGGATAAGTTCGCTCGGTGGAGCGTAGGGATTTCGTGCCAGCGAGTGCAGGAAGGCATCAATACGATTCTGTTGCTCCTGGGTAAGCTGTATTTCAAAGGATGGCAGGCGGACGGCTGTCCCGCCTTCGACCAGAATTCCGTCCTGGAAGAGGCGCTGCATGACCCCGGTGGAGTGGCGCGGGCCGAGCTTCAACTTACTGACCAGTTCGGCTTTGGGCATGCCGGGTCGGGTAGGGAAGCGGCGGTGATAATCCTGCACCGTGGCGGCTGCATTTTCCTCCAGGTGCTTCCAGCCCGCTCTGGTGAAGAGGAGGCGGTCTTCTCCCTGGCCTACTCCGATTACCTCGTGTTGCTGGATAAGGTCCTCTATGGCTGGCCGGGCCTCGGCTGGGGGTAGGTCGCATCGGGCCAGGAGGGCCGTCCACTCCAGCGGCTGTCTTGCCGGCAGTGTCGCCATTATTACTTCTTGGGCTGTGCCCCTTTCTCTGGCTTGGAGGCTTTCAATGACGGCCGGGCGGGAACGACGGTGCCGACTGGCATGCGGGTCAATAACCGTGCCGCCCCCCAGAGTCTCCATAGGGGAACGGATGATGAAGCGGTCGCCTTTGGCGGCAGCCACCGGCTCGGTCAGTACCAGCTGAGCCCAACCGGTATCCCCGGGCTCAAGCTCATCCATATCCAGCATGCGTACTTTGGCCATCACCTCGGCTGCCTCGATGTGAAAGCTGACCGTGGCATTATGGCGCAGCGCACGGCGGAGGTGCGGGAGCAGGCGGAGCTTGGCGTCCAGCATCCTGGTGGGGACTAACCAGCCGGGGTTGGTCAGCACATCTCCGCGCTTTAACTGTGAGGTGGCGATGCCCACCAGATTGGCGGCTACCCGGCTTCCGGGGGTGGCCGTTTCAACGTGAGCCTTATGCGTCTGCAACTCCCTCAAGCGCGACTTGAGTTTCGGGGGGACAATCTCCACCTCCTGTCCTCGCGAGAGTGAGCCGTCAATCAGGGTACCCGTGACCACGGTCCCTGAGCCAGATATGGCAAATATCCGGTCTATGGGAAGCCTCGGTCGGCCGATATCCTTTCTCGGTTCGGTGACACTCAGGAGCTGGTCGATGGTGGAGACCAGCTGGGGTAAGCCCTCGCCGGTCAGTGCTGAGACGGTGACGATTGGCGAGTCAGATAGCACGGTAGGCTTTATAAGTTCCTCTATCTCCAGCGTGACCAGGCTGAGCCACTCCTCGTCTACCAGGTCTTTCTTGGTGATGACCACTAGCCCTCTTTTGACACCAAGCAGGTCAAGTATAGCCAGGTGTTCTTTGGTTTGAGGCATCACCCCTTCGTTAGCGGCGATGACGAGTAGAGCCAGGTCGATGCCACCCACGCCGGCGAGCATGTTCTTGACAAAGCGCTCGTGGCCGGGCACATCGACAATCCCCACCTCCCGGCCGCTGGGCAGCTTCAGCCAGGCGAAGCCGAGGTCGATGGTCATGCCGCGCTCTTTCTCCTCGCGCAGGCGGTCGGGGTCTATCCCGGTCAGCGCGTGGACCAGAACCGACTTGCCGTGGTCGACATGACCTGCCGTACCGAGCACAAACACCTGTTTCCCTCCAAACTGTTGGTCAGGGCGGGGCAATCGCTGCTAAGTCTGCCTCAGGTCAGTAATGGCATGGTGAAGCAGCCGCAGCACAGCCTCGTCCTCCTCAGGCGGTACGGAGCGCGGGTCCAGGAGCAGCAGATTGCCGCTGATGCGTCCCACTACCGGGGGGTCTTGGCGCCGCAGGCTTTCGGCTAACGCCTGGGCCAGGTCTTTCTCCTTCTTCCGTCCCGGTCCGCCGAAGGCCAGAAGCTTGGTGGGTAGTGTCCCTCCGGGCAGACTGCCGCCGCCTATCATGGACTCCCCGTCTATCAGCCGGGCCAGGCCGTTGAGAGCCTGGGCCCAGAGGCCGGCTCGCTTTTCAATCTCCTCCAGGGGTGCGGAAATCATGCGCCATACCGGCACCCTGGTTAATGCTTCGCCTCTTAAGTAGTGAGCCAGAGTGGCTATCAGACCAGCCAGCCTTATCTTGTCGATTCTTACGGCTCGAGCCAGCGGGTGTCGCTTCAGTTTATCAATAAGAACCCTCTTACCCACGATGATTCCGGCCTGGGGGCCGCCGAGGAGCTTATCTCCGGAGAAAAAGGCGAGCGAGGCACCGAGGGCAATGCTTTGCTGAACCATAGGCTCGGGGTCAAGGCCAAACCTGGTGGTGTCCAGTAAGCAGCCGCTACCCAGGTCGTCGAACACGGGAAGCTGATAGCGGTTGCCGAGTGTCACCAGTTCCTCAAGGCTAACGCTATGAGTGAAGCCCAGCACCCTGAAGTTACTGGAGTGAACTCGCATCAGCGCCGCCGTCCGCGAGCCAACTGCCTGTTCGTAGTCTTCGGTGTAGCTACAGTTGGTGGTTCCCACCTCCACCAGCTTCGCCCCGCTCTGCCGCATCACCTCAGGGATGCGGAAGCCGCCGCCGATTTCCACTGCCTGACCCCGGGAGACGATTACTTCCTTTCTCTTGGCTAGAGCGGTGAGAGCCAGCAGTACTGCTGAAGCGTTGTTATTCACTACCAGGGCTGCCTCAGCACCAGTTAGTTGACATAAAGATTGCTCACCGTGGACATGGCGAGAGCCCCGGGCGCCGCTCTCAAGGTCAAACTCGAGGTTACAGTAGCCCCGGCTGGCTGATTCCATAGCGGCTATGGCTTCCTGGCTGAGGGGAGCCCGACCCAGGTTGGTGTGCAGTATTACTCCGGTGGCATTGATGACGGGACGCAGGCTGGGATATGTCAGCGCCTGCACCTCGGCACAGACAGACTCCACAATCTGGTTGATGGCAGGACATGGACTGCCTGAGGCGATGGATGCGCGCTCCTGTTCCAGGTGCTGGCGAATCACGTCGACAACCAGGTCACGCGGGTAGCTCTCCTGGAGCTGTTTGATGCGGTCTTCAGAAATGAGCCTGTCCACGCTGGGAAGGTGCCGAAATTTACTTTCCATCTCGCCCCAAGATTATAGCACATCTGAAGCCTGACGTTTAAGCCTGTCGCTTTGCCCCGGATTTGGCAGAAGGTTGCCCTTGCCATTTGTTATCTGCTAAAATCCCAGGTAGCCAAGAACAATCTTTGTTGGAGGAGCTGCCAGGTGGATGAGAAGATGCACCCTCGCCTGACGGAAGGTGTCAGCGGCGCCGGTTGAGCTTCCAAGCTGGGTCCGGGAGACCTAGACAGGGCGTTGTGTGACTTGCCACTGATGTCTCACCCGAACGTAATTCGGGGTATGGCCAGTCTGGATGATGCTGGCGTGTATAAGCTGACTGATGAGCTGGCGATTATCCAGACCATTGACTTCTTCACGCCTGTGGTCGATGACCCCTACATGTTCGGTCAGATTGCCGCGGCTAATGCGTTGAGCGACGTATATGCTATGGGCGGGAAACCGCTTACGGCTCTGAACGTGGTTTGTTTCCCCATCAAGACCCTCGATGTTTCGGTGCTGAAGGATATCCTTCGGGGCGGTGTGGACAAGATGCGTGAGGCCGGGGTGATACTGGTGGGGGGGCACAGCGTAGACGATGCCGAGTTAAAGTACGGCCTTTCGGTCACCGCTACCGTGCACCCGGAAAGGCTGGTGACTAATAGCGGGGCTAAAGCCGGGGATAAACTGGTACTTACCAAGCCCCTGGGGACTGGAATTGTGGCCACCGCAGTAAAGGCGGGGGTGGTCAGTGAGGAGACGGTGGCGAAGGTTACGCAGTGCATGGCGGCCTTGAATGACAAGGCCTCGGAGCTAATGCAGGAAGTGGGGGTGCATGGCTGCACCGATATAACCGGGTTCGGTCTCCTCGGGCATGCCTGTCAGCTGGCTGATAACAGCCAGGTTGGCATCAAGCTCCACTTTGCTTCCATCCCCTTTTTCCCCGAAGCCGAGGAGTTTGCCAAGAAGGGCTTCTGCCCGGGCGGTCTACACCGCAACAGGGAGTTTTACTCCGGGTCGGTCGAACTGGCTGCGGGGATTCCCGCTCATATACAGGACATCCTCTTTGACCCTCAGACCTCCGGGGGGTTGCTAATCTCTCTAGCTCCCCAGGCGGCACAGGAGCTGCTGAACAGGCGGCATCAGGCCGGCGTGTCGGAGGCAGCTATCATTGGGGAGGTGGTCGGCCGACCGGTGGGCAGGGTTATCGTGGACTAGGCTCCCTACTGGACTCTTCTTCTCTTGTGAGAGATGTAGTCTACAATCAGGTATTGCCCTAACCTGTCAGGGCTGGTAAAGAACACCCGACCTTTGTTGATACGCGCCATCTGCGTAACGAAAGCGCTGAGAAAGGCGCCGCCCTCAAGCATGAAGGTGTTTATCACGATGCCCTTCTGAGTGCAGTCTTTCACTTCCCTTAGTGTTAGCTGGAGAGTGCGCGGGCTGGGCGGGTACTGGAAGTAGATATTGCCGTGCTCGAAGTGGGCTGTCGGCTCACCGTCTGATATCAGTATTATCTGCTTGTTGGTGCTTCTCTCCTTGACCAGCAGTTTCCTGGCCAGGGCGAACCCGTGTTGCATATTGGTGTACGGGTCAAATTCGTCCCAGCCTATATAGGTCAGGTCTTCCTTTTTCAGCCTGCGAGCATAGCTTGAGAAACCGACTATGTACAGGCTGTCTTTGGGGTACTGGCTCCTGATAAGGGCATCGAGGGCGACGGCTACCTGCTTGGCTGCTTGAAAGTTACCCCGCATCGGCATGGACAGGCTCAGGTCCAGCATCAGAACGGTTGCCGACCGCGTCAATTCTTCTGTCCTGAATACCTCAAGGTCCTCAGTGCTCAGCTTCACCGGTGGCAGTTGTGGTTCACGGTTAAGGGCGTTCATAATAGTCTTTTCCAGGTCAAGCCAGAAGGCATCACCAAACTCGTACTTCTTGGTCTCGTCCGCCCGCTCGCCGCTGATACCCTTTAGACTGATGGCATGCCCCCCGGTACGGTCTTTCTTGAGCTGGGCGAATACGTCTTTCAGTGCCTTCTGCCCGATTTTCCTCATACCGCGAGGTGTCAGCTCATACCTGCCGTCCTTGCGGCGGATGTAGCCGGCCTCCTCCAGTATTTGAGTTATGCTGCGGATTGCCTCCAGCTCTTCTGCCGCCTCGTTACCCAGTAATTCCCTGGCTAGTTGCTTGTCCACATCATCCAGGGAGCGGTTGTATTGGGACTCCTTGAGTTGCGCCTCCAGCTTATCCATTTTCTGGAGCATCTCCATCAGCTTCAGCGCCTCGGTGTATGAGATAGACTCCTCACCGGAGAAAGGGTATGACCTTCGCCACCTGTCGATGGGGTAGAGTGTCTCCAGATTGGCAGCCAGCTTGGCCAGCTCGTGCTGTGTCTCCTCGTCGAGCACGGACTGTAATAGGTTCTCCAGCGAACTCCTGTCCTCCTCTGACAGGCTGTCCAGCAGGGACTGGGCTTGTGCTGTCTGACTCTGAAGGTGCTCTACCAGCTCATCAAGGCTTTGGGGTGGCTGGGGGCCAAAATAGTGCCCGAACTGGTCCAGAAAGCGGTCAAAATCAGGCTCCTGTCCCCTCATGCGCTGCTCGAGCATATTGTTTATGGCCTCAACCAGGTTTCTCATATCGGCTATGGTACTGGCATCCATATCCCTCAGTTTTTGCATCAGGTCTCGGCCATATGATTCCAGTGCATGCTTTTTGAGCATGTCCAGCAATTCCTGAAATTCACGTCTGGCTTCCTCGTCCATGAAGTCGTATTGCGTCAGCTCCTTTATCTGTCCACCAATGTCCGGTGGTAGGTTTTCCAGCTTCTCCAGGTTTTCGCTGGCCCTGTCCTCAACCATCTTCAGCAGCCTTTGCCGTGTTTCCTGGCTCAACTCACTGACGTCTCCCTCAGCTTTCTGTCTGGCCTCGTCCAGTCTCCTCTGGATTCCCTGTCGCTCTGTCTTCAGTAGGTTGTCTAGCCTCTGGCGTATGTCGTCCATCACTGAACCGAGGTTGTACTTGTCGAGCTGGCTCTGCCGCCTCTGGTGTAGCCGCTGTAGCAGGTCTTGCAGGCTCGGCAGGTGTCTTCCCTGGTTGCCGAGGATACCGTCCCGCTGCAACTTCCAGAGTGCGTGGGACAGGTCGCCGGAAGCCATCAGGTTGCGTTCAAGTTCAGCCATAAGCTCGTCTTTGTCGAGGGCAAATGGCTCGCTTCCGTCCCATCTTGAATAGAGATATGAGCTCATATCAGCGCCTGTAGACCGTCCTGCCTTCGCTCTTGGTCTTGCTCAGTCTCTTGTTTACGTAGAGCCCTTCGAGAATGAACTCCACGGCTGAGGCTACAGCCTCCGGTGTCTCCGGGATATCCACTGCCTTTATCATTTCTTCCAGGCCGTTAACCTTCCTCATTGTGTCCAGATAGAACCGGCTGTGCAGCATGTGGGAGACCTCTATCACTAAGCCCTCGTCGAATGATGCCACCAGTGTCTCCAGCTTGTCCAGCTGGTAGTAATGGCTGAAGACATTGAGCACTGCCTTCTTCATCAGGTTGTCGATAATCTTCTCTTCCTTGGCGTCCTCAAAGCTCTCCAGCTCTATCTTGCCGGCAGTGGATGAATAGAGGTGAGGGAGGTCGCTGATGCGGGGTACGGCCGACTTCTCACGCAGGGTGATAGCTCGCCTGATGGCGTTGCTGAGCAGGGTCTCGTAATTGGCAATTGATACCCTGACGCTCACCCCTGAGCCCTGGTTTATGTCCGGGCTTTGTCTGGCCAGTTGCGTTAGCTCGGCAATAATCTCCTTCATGTACCGGGGTACGTAACTCTCAACTTCTTCCTCGCCGAACCGCCGCCGCTCCATCTCCATTATGGCGATTTCGTCTTCGGTCGTGGTTGGGTAGTGAGTCCTGACCTGAGCCCCGTACCTGTCCTTGAGCGGCGTTATAATCCTTCCCCGACTGGTGTAGTCCTCCGGATTGGCGCTGGCGACCAGGTAGACATCAAGGGGAAGCCTGACGCGGTACCCCCTTATCTGTATGTCTCGCTCCTCCATCAGGTTGAAAAGCCCGACCTGTAGCCTCTCCGCCAGGTCTGGTAGCTCGTTAATGGCAAAAATGCCCCGGTTAGTCCTGGGTATCAGCCCGTAGTGAATAGCCAGCTCGTCGGAGAGGTACCTTCCTTCGGCCACCTTGATTGGGTCCACATCGCCGATTAGGTCAGCGATGGTGGCGTCCGGCGTGGCTAGTTTTTCACCGTACCGCTCGTGCCGTGGCAGCCAGGTAATCTCTGTGGCCTCGCCCTCCTGGGATAGCCTCTGGCGACACTGCTTGCATATCGGAGCAAAAGGGTTATCGTTGATTTCACAGCCTTTGATTACCGGTGTTTCCTCGTCAAGGAGGTTGACCAGCGACCTCATAATTCGGGACTTGGCCTGTCCCCGCTCGCCGAGGAAGATGATGTCCTGCCCTGAGATTATGGCGTTTTCAATCTGGGGGATGACCGTTTCGGAGTAGCCTATTATCCCGGGGAATACTTCCTTGCGTGCTTTTATCATGGCGATGAGGTTACGCCTCATTTCCTCCCTGACGGGCACAGGCTTGTAACCTGAAGCCTTAAGCTCACCAAAAGTCTTGGCTTTTTTCTGTCGGCTCATACTATCGCTCCGCTCTCTTTGATTCTTCGATCCGCCGGGTCAGAGACCTGTTTTAACTAACCCTTTCCGTGTCCTGCTCTAACGTATTTTATCATATCGAGACGGGGGAGCACTATCGGCGGGCTCTTCCTGTCGATAGTGCTGACTTTGCAATTTTGTTAAACCAGGCACTGTTTTTACCAGCTTGATTTGAGTGCCCTGTCTCAGATATACTAGCCGAAGTTATCTGGAAACAGGGCGGGATATCTTGGGTAAGGTCAGGCAAAGGTAGACGGGTTCCGCCGCACCGTTCATCAAGCACCTATGCCGGTGGTAACCCCTTGCTCAAGCAGACTGGAGAGAATGAATCGGCACGACACGAATTCCTCACCGCCGGAAGGGGCTACACAGGGTTTTTTCTACGGCTGGGTGATCGTAGCCGTATGTCTGGTCATAATGACGACAGCCTATGGAGTCTCCTACTCTTTTGGTGTGTTCTTTAAACCCCTTCAGGATGATTTTGGCTGGAGCCGGGCAGCTACCTCCAGCATATTCTCCTTCTATCAGATGAGCCATAATGTTTTGGGACTGCTGGCGGGTTGGGCTACTGATAGGTATGGGCCCAGAATTACCGTCGCTCTGGGTGGAATTGTTTTTGGTGCCGGGCTGATGCTTACCAGTCGGGTGAGTGCTCTGTGGCAGCTATATCCTATCTACGGCTTGCTGGTGGGACTGGGTATAAGCGCCGCCTGGAGCCCCATGCTGACCACAGTATCGCGATGGTTCACCAAGCGCCGGGGCCTGGCGCTGGGTGTTGTTACTTCCGGGATAGGGCTGGGGACAGTAATCATGTCGCCGCTGGCAGGATACCTCATATCCAGCCACGGGTGGCGTATGTCCTACTTCGGTATCGGGATGGTAGCTCTGGTAATCATCCTCGTCGCCTCCCTATTCCTGAGGAAAAGCCCGCAGGAAAAAGGACTGTTGCCTTACGGCGAATTGGAAAACGGGGAGAATACAACCAATTTTCAATCCAGAGGAGTACCATTCCGTGAGGCAATCCGCGGGCGAAGCCTTTGGGTCTTGCTGACCATTTTTACGCTGGTTTCCGTTGGCATCTTTATGGTGATGACGCACATAGTCAGGTATGCCCAGGACAGTGGAATGCCGCCGCTAGCTGCGGCCAGCATACTCAGTATCGTTGGTTTTGCCAGCATCGTCGGCAGAATAGTGGTTGGGGCTGCTTCAGACAGGGTGGGGGTCAGGCGAACCCTGATTGCCTGCGCTATCTTACAGGCGATTATCATCGTTTGGCTCTCGGCAGTGTCAGGAGTCTGGGAGTTTTACCTTTGTGCTCTATTCTTCGGCTTTGTCTACGGGGGCCTCATCCCTCTGTTCCCAGCCCTGACCGGCGAACTCTTCGGGGTTGGTCACATGGGCATTTTATTTGGGTTTGTAACTCTGGGGGCTGGTATTGGTGGTGCTCTGGGGCCACTGATGGCAGGCTACATATTCGATACCATGGGTAGCTACTCTATCGCCTTTCTGATAGCCGCATCGCTGAGTGCTGTTTCGGTAATGCTCCTCCCGGCGCTGAAAGCCCGATACCACTAGGGGGAAGCAGCACTATCTTACTGAGGCGGAAGCAGGGCTTTAGCTGCCTTGACAACCTAACTAACAGTGAACTAATCTGATGACGGCGTGCCGTTTTGGGAGCTGCATATAGGCAGGCCAGGGAGAGGATTTCCGAAGGGGATGTGCTTTTATGCATAGAGTGGAAGTTCGTCTGAAGAGTCACCTGCCCGATGCCAAAGGGCTTGGTCTGGTCAAAGATATACATGACCTGGGAATAAGGACGGTCTCTGATGTTCGCGTCGTGGAGGTTTACTGGCTGGATGCGGAGCTGGGAGCTGACGAGCTTGACCTGATAGGCCGCCGCCTTCTTGCTGACCCGGTTACCCAGGAATACCGTTGCGGGCAAACCCCCTGGAGTGAAGGAGAGGATGGCGGCTATCATCCGATTGAGGTTGCCTATAATGCTGGCGTAACTGACCCGGTTGAGGAGACGGTGATGAAGGCGCTTCGGGATTTGGGGGTGGGTGGTGTCAGGGGGGTCAGAACCGCCAAGCGCTACTTAATTCAGGGTCAGGCGGATGAGCGCGAGTTAGAGGTCATATGCAGTAGATTGCTGGTAAACCCGATTATCCAGCATGTAGTCAGGCAAGAGGGTTTCCCCTTTCAGGAGAATGCTCAGTATGACTTTAGATTAGAGAGGGTCGACATTCTGGAGCCAGGTAGGGCCGAGGAAGTCCGGCAGCAGTTCGGCTTCACCGGTGATGAACTCCGGGCGGTGGCTACCTATTTTCGGGAGCAGGGGCGCAAGCCCACCGATGCTGAACTGGAGACACTGGCGCAGACCTGGTCGGAGCATTGCGTACACAAGACATTCAAGGGCAGAATCAGGTTTGGCGGGGCGACCATAGATAACCTGCTCAAGAGCACCATCATGAGGGCCACCGAGGAGCTTGATAAGCCGTGGTGCCTTTCCGTTTTTGAGGACAATGCCGGGGTAATCGATTTTGATGGCCGCTGGGGGCTGTGTTTTAAGGTTGAGACCCACAATCACCCTTCAGCGGTTGAGCCCTACGGCGGTGCGGCAACGGGGATAGGCGGCGTGGTTCGCGACCCTCTCGGCACCGGGCTGGGCGCCAAGCCGATTCTGAATACAGACGTATTCTGTTTTGCTCCCCCTGATATGCCGTATGAAGAACTGCCCAGGGGTGTTCTACATCCGCGTCGTATCTTTACGGGGGTTCGGGCCGGGGTGGCTGACTACGGCAATCGTCTGGGCATTCCGACCCTTAACGGGGCCATACTCTTTGATGAGCGATATGTCGCCAACCCGCTCGTCTTCTGTGGGACCCTGGGGCTGCTGCCCAGGCACCTTTCCCGCCGGGGGCAGCATCAGACGGGTGATTTGGTAGTGCTGGTCGGGGGTAGGACCGGGCGCGACGGGATACACGGCGTTACCTTTGCTTCGGAACAACTTACCGAGGAGTCGAGAGCGCTTTCCTACAGCTCGGTTCAGATTGGCAATCCCATCGTGGAGAAGAGGCTCATCGATGTCCTGCTTCAGGCCAGAGACAGCGGGCTTTACCGGCGCATAACTGACTGCGGGGGTGGCGGGCTGTCATCGGCGGTGGGTGAGATGGCTGCCGAGACGGGGGTACGGGTTTACCTGGAAAAGGTGCCTCTGAAATATGCCGGGCTATCCTATACCGAGATATGGGTATCTGAGTCCCAGGAGCGGATGGTGCTGGCGGTGCCTCCGGAGTGCATTGACGAGTTACTGAACCTGTTAGCCAGTGAGGATGTGGAGGCCACTGTTATCGGAGAGTTTACCGGTGACCGGAGGCTACAGCTTTTCTATTACGGGAATCTGGTCGGCGACCTGAGTATGGACTTTCTGCATAAGGGTCGTCCGCAGCTCGATATGGAGGCGGTGTGGGAACAGCCGCAGCACCCTGAGCCGGACTTCGCCCAGCCAGCGGATTTGGGTGAGACCTTGCTCGGTATTCTTGGCTCGTGGAACACATGTAGCAAGGAGTGGGTAATACGCCAGTATGACCATGAGGTACAGGGCACCAGTGTGCTTAAGCCCTTGCTGGGGGTGGATAACGATGGACCGAGCGACGCGGCTGTTATCAGACCGGTCCTGGACTCAGAGACGGGTGTCATTGTCGCCAACGGTATCAACACCAGGTACAGCGATATAGATCCCTACTGGATGGCGGCATCTGCCATTGACGAGGTTCTGAGGCAGATTGTGGCTGTCGGCGGCAATCTGCGGAGGGTAGCCCTGCTGGATAATTTCTGCTGGGGCAATACCGCTCGTCCCGATGTGCTGGGGGCTCTGGTTCGGGCATCTCAGGCCTGCTACGATATGGCCAAGGTCTACGAGACCCCCTTCATTTCCGGTAAGGACAGCCTGAATAACGAGTTTGAATTTGAAGGCAGAACCATCTCTATACCCCACACGCTGCTCATCTCTGCTATCGGTGTGATGGAGGATGTAAATCGAACGGTATCCATGGACTTTAAGGAGGCAGGCGACCTGATTTACATGGTGGGCACGACCTGGAATGAGCTGGGAGGGTCTGAGTATTTCGCGGCCAACGGCTTTATCGGGAACAGGGTGCCCAGGGTAAACCCGCACCTGGCGAAACAGCTGATGGACGCTTTGAGTGTGGCTACGGAGAAGGGATTGGTAAGGGCGTGTCATGACTGTAGCGAGGGTGGTATCGGGGTGGCCACTGCCGAGATGGCTTTTGCCGGGGGATTGGGAGCGGCAATTCGTCTGGGGTCAGTCCCGCTGGGTGAGCCTGTGGACAGGGATGACTGTATACTCTTCTCGGAATCTAACAGCCGGTTCCTGGTCGAAGTGGCTCCGGAGAGCAGGGCTGAGTTTGAGCAGGTTATGGGTGCCGCCAGCCTGAGTGTCATCGGTGAGGTTAATGATTCTGGAGTGCTGGAGGTATACGGGGTGGATGGCAGAAGGGTTCTGGCTGAGCCTATCGGTGAATTGAAGGAGGCTTGGCAGAGACCGCTCAGGTGGTGATGTAGAAGCAATGAGCAAGGTAAGAACACTCATATTGCGTGCCCCGGGGACAAACTGTGACCTCGAGACTGCGTTCGCTTTCGAGCAGGCGGGGGCAGTCGTGACCCGGGTTCACGTTAACCAGCTGATTCGTGGCGGGCAGCGGCTTGCTGACTACCAGATACTGGTTGTGCCGGGCGGTTTTACCTATGGCGATGATATCTCTGCGGGTAAGGTACTGGCTAATGAGCTAAAGCTGAAGCTCGGGGAAGAGGTAAGCAGGTTTGTTGAGGACGGGAGGCTGGTCCTGGGCATTTGCAATGGTTTTCAGGTACTGGTGAAGGCGGGGATTCTGCCCGTGCTGGCCGATGACGGTTCGCCGCTACTAACCATAGGGTTTAACGATTCGGGCAGGTTTGAGTGCCGGTGGGTACACCTGGCGGTAAACAGCCAAAGCCCGTGCGTTTTTACCAGGGGCATGGAGCGCCTGGAAATGCCTGTCGCCCATGCCGAGGGCAAGGTCGTGGCCGAGCCGGGGGTATTACCACGGTTGAATGTAGTCCTCTATTACGCTGACGAGGCTGGAGATAACAGGGCGGGCTATCCCTATAATCCCAATGGCTCGGTGGGGAATATTGCCGGAATTTGTGATTCATCGGGGCGTGTTTTCGGCTTGATGCCGCACCCTGAACGTCATGTCCGGGGCACTCAGCACCCGCAGTGGACAAGGAGAGCTGTCCAGGAACGCGGGGACGGTTTTCAGATTTTTCTAAATGCGGTAAGCTGGGCTCAGGGCCTGTGAAATTAGCCCGGGTCAGGCTTATTTTTTACCTGTCAGTCACTTGGAGGCAACGATTTCCAAAAAGTACCGGTGGAACCTCGGGTCATCGGTGAGCTCGGGGTGAAAGGCAGTCACCACCAGCTTCCCCTGCCTGGCGGCTACGGGAGGGCCATCGGGCAGCCTGGTTAGAATCTCTACCTGCGGATCGGCTCTCTCGATAACCGGGGCACGGATGAAAACTGCCGGGAACGGCTTCTGTCCCAGGGCTGGTATTGGCAGTTTGGCCTCGAAGCTATCTACCTGTCGGCCAAAGGCATTACGTCTGACTTCTATATCCATAAGCCCCAGGGTCTCCATGGTGTTGTTCGGATTTGAAACCTCCTTGGCCAGACATATCATTCCGGCGCAGGTTCCCAGGACAGGTAAGCCAGCCTGACCCAGTTCTCTCAGAGGCTGGAGAAGGTTGAAGCTGTGCATCAGGTTCAATACCGTGGTGCTCTCGCCGCCGGGGATGATAAGCCCGTCCAGGCTGCTAAGTTCATCGGGCAGTCTGACCGGCAGCGCTTCCGCTCCCAGTCGGAGCATGATTTGAATATGCTCTATAAACGCTCCCTGTAGTGCCAATACGCCGATTTTCATGTCTGACCGCCGTTTGACCGAAGTCGCTGGTAAAATTTTAGAGGTCACAATCAACTCTAATCATAGCAGATTGTGACCTCTAGCAGAAGTTGCTGATGGGCAAGTTTTAGCCTCTTACGCCAGCACCCCCTCGATTTCAGCTAAGATTTGCTCGCTGGTGAAGTGCTTACCGGTAATGGCAGCGCTGGGGCAGGCTGCAACGCAGACACCGCAGCCCTTACATAATGCTTCGTTAATTCGTGAGACCTTCTTCTCCTCATCAAAGGTGATGGCAGTGTAGGGACAGAGGAGATTGCAGACCCGGCAGCCCGAACAGAGCTCTTCGTCAATAACCGCAGTAGCGGCTTCGATTTCTACCTTACCCCGGCTAATCATAGCCAGAGCCCGGGCCGCGGCAGCTGACGCTTGGGCTACAGTGTCGGGTATATCCTTGGGACTCTGGCAGCAGCCAACGACAAAGTTGCCATCATTCACCGTAGCCACCGGGTCAAGCTTGGGATGCCTCTCCAGGAAGAAGCCGTCGGCACTTCGACTGATATTAAAGAGTCGGCCAACTTCCTCAACGTCCGCGCGGGGCTCCAGGGCGGTGCATAGAACAACCATGTCCACCGGCACCCTTATGATGGTGCCGAGCAGGGTATCCTCGCCCACGGCAATTAGTTTCCCTTTTTCTTCGTCATTTATAGCGCGGTCGGTAACCTGGGCCAGCTTGCCCCTTATGAAATTCACCCCTTCGTCTGAGAGGCGCTTGTAGAATTCCTCATAGCCTTTGCCAAAGCAACGCATATCGATATACATCTGATATACGTCGGCATCCGTTTTTTCCTTTATCAGGTGCGAATACTTGAGGGCATACATGCAGCATACCCTGGAGCAATATTCGTGGTAGTTCTCGTCACGGCTGCCCACACAGTGAATGATAGCCACGCTCTTTGGTTCTGAACCGTCCTTGAGCAAAATCTTGCCCCCTGTGGGACCGGAGGCATTGCACATCCTTTCGAACTGTAAGGCAGTAACGACGTTGTCGTAGCGTCCGTAGCCGTACTGATAGATAACCGAGGGGTCAAAGGCGTCATAGCCGGTGGCTATGATTATGGCGCCGACTTCCGCCTCTACTGTCTCGTCTTTCTGCTCGAAATCAATAGCCTTTGCGTCGCAGAACTTCTCACAAGCGCGGCAGGTGCCTTTCAGGAAATAGGTGCAGTGCTCCGTATCTATGACCGGTACATTGGGTACGGCTTGGGGGAAGGGGGTATAAATTGCCTTTCGCTTGGCCAGACCCTCGTCAAACTCGCTGTCTGCCTTCCACGGGCACTTCTCAATGCAGGTGCCGCAGCCGTTACATTTATCTTCATCAACGTACCGTGCCTTTTTCCTTATCTTAACCTTGAAGTTGCCGATATAGCCGGAAACTTCCTCTACCTCGCTGTAGGTCAGCAGCTCAATCTGCGGGTGCTGTCCTACCTGGCTCAGGAGGGGGGTAAAAATACAGCTGGCGCAGTCCAGCGTGGGGAAGGTCTTGTCGAACTGTGCCATATGTCCACCGATGCTGGGCTCTCTCTCTACGAGATAGACCTTGTGTCCGGCGTTGGCAATCTCAAGGGCGGCCTGAATGCCGGCAATGCCGCCTCCCACCACCAGAGCACTGGGAGCGACGGGGACCTCTCTGACTTCCAGCGGTTGCTGGTAGGCTACCCGTCTTACGGCAGCGTTGATTAACGCCATTGCCTTCTCGGTGGCGGCATCGTGGTCTTCGGTCACCCAGGAGCATTGCTCCCGGATATTTGCCATATCAAGGAGGTACGGGTTTATTCCGCCGTCCTGTAAAACCTGACGGAAGGTACGCTCATGCATCCGCGGCGAGCAACAGGCTACCACCACCCGGTCGAGCTTGTGCTCCTTAATGTCATCCTTTATCATGTTCTGACCCGGGTCAGAACACATATACATGTAATCTTTGGCGACTACCACGGAGGGCAGTCCCTCGGCAGCCTCCCTAGCTTTATTTACGTCTACCACCCCGGCAATGTTAGTTCCACAGTGGCAGATATATACTCCAATTCTAGCTTTATTGTCCACGGTTTTCCCCCTATCCACTCTATATGGCCTCTTGGACCACTTCCGTAATGTCTTTGACGGTGATGACCTCGCTCTTGTCCAGGCTCAGCACGCTGTCCTGGAAATTAAGCATGCAATAAGGGCAGGCAACGGCCAGTACGTTAGCTCCCAAGTCGAGGGCTTGTTCCAGCCTGATGTCAGAGAACCTTTCGCCCTTTTTGGTCTCCTGCCAGATTCTGCCCCCACCCCCGCCACAGCACAGGCTGTTTTCATGATGGTCAGGTAGCTCTATCAGTTCCACACCGGGGATGCTCTCCAGTACCTGACGCGGCTCATCGTAGATATCATTATGGCGTCCCAGGTAGCAGGGGTCGTGATATGCGACCTTAACGTTCAATTCCTTGGTGAACTTGAGTCGGCCCTGTTTGACGAGGTCAGCCAGATACTGGGAGGAGTGAATCACCTCGAAGTTGCCCCCCAGCTCGGGATATTCGTGCTTGAAGGTGTGGTAGCAGTGGGGTGAGGTAGTAAGCACCTTCTTCACCCCGGCTTCGTTGAGGGCACTGATATTGCTTTCGGCCAGGCTCTGGAAAAGACCCTCCTGGCCTGCCTTGCGCACACTCTCCCCGCAGCAAACTTCCTGAGTACCCAGGATGCCGAAATCTTCCCCGATTGCCTTGAGGATGCCGGCTGTTGACTTGGCCACCTTTTGTACCTGCGGGTCATAAGACGGGACACAGCACGGGGCATACAGTATATCGGTTCCCTTGGTATGCAGCTTCAGGTCAAGGTTGGCTGCCCAGTCTGCCCGTTTCTCCTGCGGTTCTCCCAGGGGGTTGCCAACCGCCGAGACGTTCTTGATGGCGATACGCAGTGAATCGGGGACTTTGGCTACGCCGAACTCAGCAATGGCCCTGCGTAGGGCACGCATAACGTCTATTATTTCCACGCCGCGGGGACAGCGGTCGACACAGGCTCTGCAGGTAGCACATAACCACATATCTTCGTCTTCAAACTCAATCAACCCCAGTTGTGCCTGGTGCATTAACCGGCGAACAATGAAGCTTCTTACCAGGTTCCAGGGGCAGGTGCCACTACAGATGCCGCATTGATAGCATAGTTTAAGGATGTCACCGCCTTGTTCTTTGATAATATCTGCCGCTTCTTTATATGGTGCTACTGCTTCCATCATATGCCTTCCTCATCCTTTGCATTCATACTAACTTCAGCGCATGTACGATAGCCCTGCCGCTGGGCTTGTACATCGAGTTCAAGGCTGAGCAAACGCTCTAAGGGTAACAGAATCTCCTCTTCGGTTTGTCGGAGGTCGATAGCTTTCAAGTACCCTTTACATTCCTCGCATACATAGAGCCGGGACAGCCCTTTATCATCGGTGTAATACGCCAGGGATTTCTGGTCCTGGGAACCGCAGCCGGGACACTCCAGACGCTGGAAGAGCCATTCCGCATCGCATCGGGAGCAGAGAAGCCAGCGTGCCCCCCGCTCTTTATCCAGGTAGGCGAAATCGGGTCGGCCTCCACAGATGGGGCAGTATCGGCGGCGCCAAAATTCCTGTTTGATTTCGGGTAGCAGTACCTCGGCGTAGGCACTGAGGAAGGGCTTCATTGCGGTTGCCACTAAAAGAGTCAGCATATTGCCGCTAATGGTGTGTTGTTTGGCCAGTGGCTGCAGAGAAGACCCTTCGTACCAGACTCTGGCTGCTTCCTGTGAAAGGGCTGTGTCCGACAGGAATTTGTTCAGCGTCTCCGCCGTTTGGGACATATCCGGCGAATCCTTAGCCGCTAGAGAGACGATTTCCTGGAGTAACCTTTGTACTTGCGCCCAATCTTGCGACAGGTCGGCGAAGGAGACTAGGGGGATACCTCGGTTCAGCCGCTCGGG
>CAZMZA010000002.1:0-33079 GCA_964570635.1 uncultured Dehalococcoidales bacterium | reverse complement strand
GGTGAAGAATGACTGAAGCAGCTCGAATGGTTGATATTTACATTATGGGCAAGCACTATCGGGTACCCGAAGGGCTGACTATTATGACGGCGCTGGAGTATTGCGGCTACAGGCTGATTCGAGGTTGTGGATGTCGTGCCGGAAGTTGTGGTGCTTGCGCCACGGTATACAACTTCAAGCATGACCCGACACTGAGGTACGGCCTTGCCTGCCAGACGGCTGCGGAGCAAGACATGTCTGTGGTACAGATTCTTTTCTTTCCCACCGCGAAGCCTGTTTACGAGATAGACAGGTTAAAGCCAACGGGTGAACAGGTGCTGGAGATTTACCCCGAACTGGTTACCTGCTTTGGCTGTAACAATTGTACCAGGTCCTGTCCTCAAGGCCTGGAAGTCATGGCCTTCATGTCCGCGGCTCTGAGGGGTGATGTCCCTTCAGTTGTTGAAGGGTCTTTTCATTGCGTCATGTGTGGCATGTGTGCTGCCAGGTGTGCTCAAGGTCTGTCCCCGCATAACATAGCCCTGCTGTGTCGGCGCCTGTATGGTCGTCACCTTGTTCCTAGGTCCAAGCACCTAGAGGACAGAATAAAAGAGATAGAGGAAGGCAAGTTTGATGCCGAGTATGAAAAGATGAGCAAGATGCCTTTAGAAGAGTTACGCCGTGTGTATGAAGAGAGGTGGATAGAACCCAAGTAAAAACAATCTTTGAAGGAAGGTAGCCAGCATGCCGTATCCTGTCGATATGCAAGAAAGCATTAGAAGGTTGGAGGCCACTAGGGGAAGGCGGGTGAGTGAAGAAATTCCCCTGATCAGTACTGGAGAAAGGGAAAACATAGTACATAAATATCATCCTGACTATGAAGAAACAGGTGGGCGCAGGCTATCAATAGGACCAAACAAAGGCCAGATAGTGCCTGAGGAGCTGGCAAATCTACTGGAGGGGAATAGCCGTGTTGACCCTGACAAGATTGACCTCGGTAAGATTGACTATGATACCGATGTTCTGGTAATTGGTTCCGGGGGTGCCGGGTTATCAGCCGCTCTTCTGGCCCAGGAAAATGGCGCTAAAGTCTTGATAGCAACGAAGCTGCGTTTGGGCGACTCCAACACCATAGGGGCTGAGGGAGGAACGCAGGCAGCTGACAGACCAAATGATTCTCCCCCACTTCATTACTTGGATACCATGGGCGGGGGACACTTCGAAAATACGCCTGAACTGGTCTGGGCGATGGTAAGAGATGCCCCTATGGTAATTAAGTGGCTGGAAGATTTGGGGGTCATTTGGGATAAGGAGCCAGATGGCTCAATGCGTGAGTTGGAGCTTGCCGGGGAGTGTAGAAAGCGGGTACATTCGTGCAAAGACCACACTGGCCTTGAGGTAATGCGTGTCCTGTGTGATGAGGTCAGGTGTAGAGATAAAATAGATTATATAGAATTTGAGGCGGCAATAGAGCTGGTGATGGATGATAACGGGCGAGTTGCCGGGGCAGTATTGCTGAACCTGGAGACCGGCGAAGTAAGCATAGTGCGAGCTAAAGCGGTAATCCTGGCCACTGGTGGCCTGGGACGTTTGCACATCAGAGGGTTCCCTACGACGAACCATTACGGTGCCACTGCTGATGGGCTGGTGTTGGCTTATCGAGCAGGTTGCTCACTCATCTACGGGGATAGTATACAGTACCATCCGACAGGTGTAGTTTATCCCTTGCAGCTCGTAGGAATACTGGTTACAGAGAACGCCAGGGCTTTAGGGGCAGAGATAGTCAATATTGACGGGGAGCAGGTCGCCTGTAACCTGGAGCCGCGAGATGTACTGGCCTCGTTTATAATTCGAGAGTGCGCGGAGCGGCATAAAGGGGTAACAACGCCGGCAGGAAACGTTGGCGTCTGGGAGGACATGCCGCTGATTGATATTATGCACGGGGAAGGTACCACTGCCAGTAGATTGCCGACCATGGTCCGCCAGTTTGCTCGCTTCGGCATCGACATAACTAAGGAGCCGGTGTTAGTCTACCCCACCATTCATTACCAGAATGGAGGGGTCAAGATTGATGCTGACGCAGCTACAGAAGTACCAGGCCTGTGGACTCCCGGCGAGGTTGGTGGTGGCGTGCACGGTAGAAACAGACTTGGCGGCAACGCCACGCTGGATATATATGTCTTTGGACGGAGAGCAGGGAGAGAAGCAGCTCAGTACGCCAGGAAGGTAAAGCCTGGCAAACTTACTTTAGACCATGTGCGCCAGCATCAGAAGGAGTTGCAACGGCTTGGTGTGGCCGGGGGGACGCGGTTTTCACCCTTGGTGCTACCAAATTATGCCAGACAGCCGAGGGATTATCTAGCCGACCTGCGTGGAAGATAACCCCATTTAGAGTTCCTGGTGCCCGCTCCAGTTTATGGATGATTGCCTAAGCGGCACTCTAGAGAGCTGGAGGGGTGAGGATAAAGAACTCGTCTTCTATATCGATATTGAATTCATATTTTTCGGTCTGGACGATTGTGCGACCGGTCTGCTCATTAGTTGAGATTGTCCGGAACGGGATACGAACGCCAAACACCTCTCGAAAGTCTTCATAGCGGCTGGTTACCGGTATGCCAATATTCCCTTCTTGAATTGAGACAACATAGGATAGGAGCACGTCACCGGTAGCGGCATCGACAAAGACGGTTACTGGCGGCAAATCGCCACGTTTTAAATTCAAGACATATACCTTTTGTCCGTCCAGATTATCGGCATGGCTCACCTCTATAGAGTCAAAGAAGTCTCGCCAGTCACCAAGCATGACCGAAGGATGCCCCTGCTTTGCCTGTTCCAGGAAATTGCCGCGCAGTTCGTCAAATGGTCCGAAACTGGATTCAACCCAGGCCTGGTCGCCATTGACTGCCGTACGGCCATAGCCGTATTTGCCATAGTCAGAGTCGACGCGGTAGCGGTCGGTTCCAGCAGCATATACCGAAACCTCACCCCTGACCCCGGACTGGAGGCTGTGGACGGTACCGCTTGTCATATAGTTTCCCATCTCTGTAAGGGCTGCCTTTCGGCCATCTGTATCCCGTAGTTCAAGTATCTCCTCTACGGTTGGCAGTACCTCCCCCTCTGTCCGCAGCATTAAATACTCTTTACCATCCTGATAATAGGTTAACGACTCGACTTGTCCGTCCGGTGTTTCGTTGAACCGCAGGGTAAATCTCTCCGAGATCCGAAAAACCCAGATGCCATTTTCGTCTGGTGGATATAGCTCGTAGACCATCTCCCCGGGCCAGTCGATGGCGAGGCGGTTGTTCTGGATAAGGACCTTCGCAGTGACGCCCAGTTCCTCCGAGTGGTAGCTGCCGAGGTACTTCTGCAACTCTGCGGTGGGAATCTCTGGAGCAATTTCAACACCTTTCCTGGGCAGCTCGAAGACGTAACCTGCCTGGTAAATTTTCATGCCGATGATGTTTTCATTTTCGTCGCGGTCAAAAGATACGGCGATCTGGTCAGTAATGGCAAAGTACCACTTGCCTTCTTCGTCAGGCTCTTTGAGCTCGAAGACCTGCTGTCCCGGTACATCAACGGCCAGGCGGTCGTTCTGCACCAGCACGGTAAACTCGTCATCTTTAAATGTGCCGAAGTTCGCCACATACTTGCCGAGGTAGGGCTCATATTGAGTACCATCACCTGAGTCACCTTCCTCCAAATCACCGAGCAGAGCGTCCCAGACCATGTTGACAGAAGTCTGCTGCAGCGGAGAGACGGAAGCGTTGGTAAGCAGTACGAAGCCAAGGTCGGATTCGGGCAGCATTGCCACCTCAGCGGTGAAGCCGTCTACGTTTCCGCCGTGTTCAATGACAGGTTGCCCCTCCCATTCCCGGAGCATCCACCCCATGCCGTAGTCTACTCCCTCGGCTATTTTAATATGGCTCTTCCATGTTTCACGGAGGTTTTCTTCACTGATAAGAGGCTGGTCTTCGTATACGCCGAGACCAAGTTGCAGGCGGAGCCACTGGGCCATGTCCATTACATTAGAGTTAATGGCACCGGACGGGCCTATATTGTCTACATTGCGCATGGGCTTATACTTGTATGCTTGCAGGTCCTCGTCCCATATATAACCCAGTGAGAGACGGGGGTCTTCCTGGGCCTGGCTTACGGATGTGGTTGTGCTATCCATCTCCAGTGGTTCCAGGATGCGTTCGGCGAGCAGTGTATCCCAGTCGGTACCGGCAGCTTTGCCGGCAGCCACTCCCGCAGCCATGTACATGACATTGCTGTAGTAGAACCTCTCGCGGAAGCCTGCGTAGGCCTCGGCGGCGGTGGCGTCGAGCAGCACCTCCTCGCGCGGGATTTTGCCGCTGGCAAACAGAAGCCCCATGCGGGTAAAGCCGGTACGATGACTCAGCAGGTCGCGTATGGCAACCTGGGCACTTTCATCCTCGCTCTGTAGTTCAAGCTGGAAATACGGAAGGTATTTTGTTATCGGGTCGTCCCAGCCCATCTTACCATCATCGACCAGCATGCCGACGAGGGTGGAGGTGAAGGCTTTGGTAGACGAGCCGATGGCAAAGATGGTCTCAGGAGTGGCCGGTGTTTCTGTCTCTATATTCGTTACCCCAAAGCCGTGGGCAAGTACAACTTCATCATCCTTGACCACAGCGATGGCCATACCAGGAACGTGTAACGTCTGCCGCTGCTGTTCAAGCTGTTCCACCAGAAGGTCGAGTCTTTGCTGTAGTAATCCTGCCTCTGTGGTCGGTACCGGCATGGCGGGGGCAGCGCAGCTCATTACCAGTGTAATCGTGAGGAGCAGGAATACTATCAGCTTTTTCATACTTTACCTCCAGGATTTGTCTTGGTGTGACTTAATGCACCGAGCTAATTTTAGACTTTTATGCACCTCAAATCAACTTGTATAGACAACCTCTATCCGTTGCGGAGTGGATGTCAGCCTCTCAGAGGGGTCTTGACAAAACTTGACAAAAAAAAGTGAAGCGAGTAACATTTGCCCTATTAAGTTGCCGAAATTAAGAATCCTCAAGAATTTAAAATTGCCAGAACTTTGAGTTCGGATAGTAGTAGCTTCCAGGGAGACGACAGCTTTTTAGACTTAGCCAGATTGTAGTGCGTGGACTAGAGCAGACTTTTGCCTACCGAGTAAAACCAGCGAAGTAAAGTATGATTCGATTATTTGGTGAGTGGCTAAGCGGGGTAAGAGGAAACGGGCTGGCCCGGCTCAGATAGTAAAGCATGTGTGGAGTGCCAGGCTTGTCTCGGCACTCCACTTTACTTTTTATATACAGCGTAGCAAGGAGGAGTAGCATGAGGTAAATCAGCGAGCATCAGGAGCCGAGAAATATCTGGAGGTCATTAATGGCGATTAAAGACCAACTGGTAGAGATTGCAGGTAAGGACAATGTCTTGGATTCCCCGGAGGCCATAGAGCGCTATGGTAGGGATATCAGCATAGAACCACCGGGTTCATTCACCTGTGTGGTGCGCCCCAGAACTGTGGCCGAGGCCCAGAAAGTCGTTCAGCTGGCTAATGAGGCTAAATTTGCTGTCATTCCCCAGAGTTCCGGGGTTCACTTTAATGGGGGAGCCGTGCCGAAACAAGAAGGGGTTGTTCTCGACCTCTCAGGGATGAACCGCATTGTTGAGATAATAGACGATGTAAAGGCAGCCCACTTGCAGGTCGGTGTGACCTGGGAGCAATTCCAGACGGCACTGGAAGCTAAGGGATACCGGGGCATAATCCCCCTGCTTCCTCACGCCTCAAGGTCGGTGATTATGGACTGGCTGGAAAGAGAGCAGCCAGTGGTTCAGAACTATGAATACGCTGAGCCCCTGATGAGTCTGGAGGTCATCTGGGGAAACGGAGAGCATTTTGTCACCGGTTCGGCGGGCATAGGTGGCTTTCGCACTGAAGGCGTCCTGGCTGATGGTATCAGCCCAACGGGTCCCGGCCCGATGAGCTATGACACATTTCTATATGGTGCCCAGGGGACGATGGGCCTGGTGCTATGGGGAGTGGTTCTATTTGAGGAAATACCAACCCTCACCAAGACCTTCTTTATTCCCGCAGACAGGGCGGAGGACACTATTGAGCCGTTGTATCAGTTATTGAGGCGCGGGGTATGTAACGAGTGTCTGCTCCTCAATAACCTGAATCTGGCCACTATACTTACTGAGAAGTGGCCAGAGCAGTTTGAGCAGCTTAGAGCAACCTTACCACCCTGGACGGTTATCCTGGTTTCTAGTGCCCTGCACCGTCGCCCAGAGGAGAAAATAGCCTATCAGGAGAATTTCCTGCGGGAGATGATGTCAAAACACCGCAACCTGAAGCTTCTGACTTCTTTGCCTGGGCTGGATGCTGTGGAGAAGAAGCTGCCCGAAATGCTGCGTAAACCGTGGCCCAAGGACAGAACCTATTGGAAACATGCCTACAAGGGTGGCTGCCAGGACCTCACCTTCATAACCACCTTAGAGCGTGTGGAGAGGTATATCCCGGCGGTAGCCGAGGTCGCTGCCAAATACCGGTATCCAGCAGGGGACATAGGCTGCTACGTCCAGCCGATTCAGGATGGGCATGCTTGTCAGCTTCAGTTCAACCTCTACTATAACCCGGATGATGAGGCGGAGAAGGACAAAGTTCGCCAGGTCTATGCTGAGGCGGTAGCTGCGGTGTTGGACAGGGGCGCTTACTTCAACCGCCCGTATGGCATGATATCTGGCATGGTCTACAAGAAGCACGATGAATATGCCTCACTACTGAAGAGGTTTAAGAAGCACTTTGACCCCAACGGTATATTGAATCCAGGCAAGCTATGCTTTTGATATTTGCCAAGTTAATAACCCGTAAAGGAGGGCTGGAATGGCCGAGGGAAAAAAGCAAATTAAACTGGGACTGAACCTTGATGATTATATATATGAGGCGAGGCATTGCGATGGGCAACAGCACTGCCGGTGGATAGACCTCAATTATGCTAGAGGCATAGACTTTTCCTGGAGATGTCCTGCTTGGCAGAATGAGCTAGACAATGCTTATGGTGCCATGGGCAAATGCAACCTGGTCTATGACCTGCTGAAGGGGAAGATGGACTACTCTAGTCCTACGCTTCAGGAAGTGGTTTATAAAGACCTGCTGTGCGGTGCCTGTGATACTGGTTGCAAGCGCAACCTGGACCACGAAATCCAGTTAATGCTTGAATCACTCAGGGCAAGGATGGTGGAGGAGGGGTACGGACCTATGCCGCAACACGTACCCATAACAAATAACATAGAGAGCCGCCATAACCGCTACGGTTTGCCCCAGACGAAGCGGCTAGGCTGGATGCCAAAGGATGTCAGTCCTGCCGGCAAAGCGGATATCCTCTACTTCGTCGGCTGCCGAGCCGACCTTGTTAGTACTGAGATTGCGGTGGCAACAGTAAGAATCTTAAATGCCGCTGGTGCTGACTTCATGATAATGAAGGACGAGCCGTGCTGCGGTCACTTCCTATTCACTACCGGGCAGATAGAAAAGGCGAGGAAGCTGGCTGAGAGCAACCTCAAATTATTGAGGGATACTGGCGCCAGGACGGTCGTCTTTAGCTGTGCCGAGGGCTACAAGGCAGTAAAGGTTGACTACCCCAAGCTCTTAGGTTTCGCTACCGCAGACCTGGGTTTTGAGCCGGTCCACATTACCGAGCTGGCTGACCAGTGGGTCAAGGAGGGCAAGCTCAAGCTGGGGAACAGGATTGACATGAAGCTGACCTACCACGACTCGTGCAACCTGGGGCGGCTCAGTGAGCCCTGGATTCCCTGGGAGGGGGTAGTTGCCCAGATGGGCAGGCTGGACCCACCTCGCGAGGTCAGACGGGGTACCAGCGGTGTCTATGAGCAACCGAGGGATATACTTAGAGCCATCCCCGGCGTCGAGCTGGTGGAAATGCTGCGCCGCCGCGACCATGCCTGGTGCTGCGGGCATGAGGCTGGTGTCAAGGAAGCCTTCACCGACTTTTCCTTGTGGACGGCGGGAGAGAGGCTGCGGGAAGCAGCTACCGTTGGTGCTGAGGGGATTGTTTCAGCTTGTCCCGGGTGTAAGGAAAACTTCACCGATGCCGCCAAAAAAGGCATGAAGGTGTATGACATTACTGAACTAATAGCCGAAGCTATTGTGAAGTAACAAAAAGGGAGGTTAGTCATGAAGGGTGTCGCAGATTTTGAGCATATATCTGAGGAGATTTGCCGGGAGCTAGAAGCTATCGTTGGACCGGAGTATATCACCACCGACCCTGTCTACAGGCGGGCTCTGGCTGGTTCCGGATGCGTGAGAGAGGTACTGTTTTATCACGGAGTAAACCAGTTGGCAGCCTGCATCGTCAGGCCCGAGAACACGGAGCAGGTTGCCGCCATAGTTAAGGTGTGCAACCGCCATAATATTCCGTATGTCCCAATGAGCCAGCATACCGTAGCCAATGCCAGTCCTTCCTTTCGCCAGGATGCCGTTGAGATTGACCTGAGACGGCTGAATGACATGTTTATCGATGACAAGAACATGTTTGCCGTCCTGGGAGCAGGGGTAACCTATTTCCAGCTCCAGAGCGAAATCCTGAGGAGGGACATGACCAGCGTCACCCCCGGGGGTGGCGGCGTGGTATCAGTGGCAATTAATGCCTTCCATCAGGGTCAGGGGCACCTTTGCTATCGGATAACCACTGTCAGCATTCGCCGGGTGAATGGTGTGGAATGGGTCAGCCCGGAGGGGGAGATATACCGGATGGGGTCGCTTGTGGATAGTGATGAGAACGGTTATTACCATGATGGGCTGGGACCCAGCACCATCGGGCTGCTGAAAGGTAGCTCCTGGTGGGTAGGGGGCATGGGCATCTTCACCAAAGTCTCAACCAAGCTCTACCCGTTTCAACCAGAGGAGCTTAAACCCGCTGGCACGGGACCTAATACCTGTGTCGAGTTTCCGTCAAGGGTAAGTTGGCAGAACGTTACCTTCCCCAGTGAAGAAGCCTTGATGAAGGCAATACAGGAGATAACAAGGGCTCAAATCGGGGCTGCCATAAACATTGTACCCGCTTACTGGAGGTCTATTGCCAAGGCCCGGGGCAACCGGGACTTCAGGAATACCTTCTGGGAAAGCTGGGAGGCGGTGACACCTGAGGAGGTAGCCAAGACCCACATTCTTCGAGTGCTGCTCATAGGTCGCACCTCTCAGGAGCATATGGACTATGAGATGCGGGTCTTGGAAGACATCGTAAACGAATGCGGTGGCACTATTCGCCGTACTCCCCAGACGGACGAAGCTAGCTTCCTATACGCCAATACGGCCGATATGTGGATGCCGAGCGGGTCTTTTGGGCTGACCGATGCCGGTTCAGAGAGCTGGAAATGCACTCAGTACTCGATACGGGAGTTTGCCAGGAGGCTGGCTGAAAATCCCCATAAATCAGACCATTTTGACCAGAAGGGCGACCTTCCCTGGTTCGCTGTCTGGAACTTAGGGCGTATTCATTATATGGAGGAACACGGATTCCCCGACCCCAAGAAGACTGACCCTGAGGACCCTGAGTTTGACCCGGATGTGGACCTGAGATTTGTGATGCAGTGGCAGCTGAGCGAGGGGCAAACGATTAACGTAAGGTGTGGCTGCCAGAGTATCTTCGATGCTCAGATTCACTCCATGAAGACTTTTGGACCAGCAAAACAAAACTTTCCTGTCTGGATTGACCGGTTCAAGAAGGAGTTCGACCCCAGTGCTCTGTCCGGTTGTAACTGGCCCTACGTCATAGATATGGTGCTGGAGGGGGTTCCTCCCGAAGTGCCGGTAATAAGTGAGGAGTGTAAGGAGACGGTAAGGGAGATGGCGGCAAGGCCGTGGCAGGGCAATCGGGGGAAGTAGCCCCTGGGTGATTGGTCGGTCAAAGTAAAGAGCGGGGACTCCCACGAATAGTTCGCGGGAGTCCCCGACACCAGATGGGCATGGAGGAATGCCTTCGGTTTCTGGTATGGTTACTTCACGAATTACAGAATCCGAGGAGGGGTGATGAACGAACATGATGTGGTAGTAATCGGCGGGGGGCACAATGGCTTAATTGTGGCCGCTTATTTGGCTAAAGCCGGGCTGGATGTTTGTGTGGTGGAGGGGAATGATAAAGTCGGCGGCGGGGTCATTACCAGGGAATTGACTCTGCCGGGTTTCAAGCACGACCCGCACTCTGTTATTCATGGAGTCCTCACCAGTAACCCGCTCCTCCATCGGGATGAGTTAGGCCTTAGGTCTAAATACGGGCTCAAGTATATCCCCACAGACCCACAGCTCGCTGTTGTCTTCCCCGATAACAGGGCGCTAATTTTTCACAAGGAAATTGATAAGACATGCGAATCTATAGCGCAGTTCTCCCAGCGAGATGCTGAGACCTATTACCGGTACGTTGAGGCTTGCCAGAAGCTGATCCGTGCCGGAACCTGGGCCATGTTCTCCCCGGCACCTACCTTTGGCCGTCTGGTATACCTGCTGGATTCGAGCGAGGAAGGCCGGGAGGTCTTGAACATAATCTTGGGCAGTGCCGGAGACTTGGCAGAAAACTGGTTTGAGAGCGAACAGGTGAAAATAGCGCTAACCAGATTTGCCTCTGAGTCTATGATTGCTCCTCAAGAGAAAGGAACGGGAACCTACGCACTGGGTATGGTACCGTTCATTCACAACTGGGGGTTCTCAGTGCCTGAGGGCGGCTCAGGAGCCGTAAGCGAACGGCTCGAAGCCGTCATAAAGGATAACGGAGGTACAGTGAGGCTTTCAAGCCCGGTAAAGGGCATTAAGGTTGAAGGCGGTAGTGCCAGGGCGGTGGTCCTGGGTACAGGCGAGGAGATTAAGGCCAGAAAAGCTGTCGTGTCCAATCTAAATGTTAAGCAGCTCTTCCTTGAACTGCTAAAACCCGATGAGCTGCCGTCGGGTTTTGTGGACAGAGTCAAGAATATCCGACACAGCAGTTTCGCCCCTATGAACCAGGCCTTTGCCCTCAATGAGGCGCCAAAATGGAAGGCGGGCGGAGATGTTGACAAGACCTGGTTTGTGGAGATTTGTCCTTTCATGGAGGACTACCTGAAGTCTTTTGATGAATATATGTACGGTATTACTAATGCCAAAATGCCACTATTGATGTGTTGCACTCTCGTCGACCCCACCCGTGCCCCGGAGGGAAAACATACCCTTTACCTTTATCACTACGAACCCTATAACCTGAAGGACGGAGGACCAAGTAGGTGGGATGAAATAAAACAGGAGGTCGCCGATGCCGTTCTGGAGACGGCACGGGAGTATACCACAAACTTGGGCCCGGACAACATTCTGGGTAGGTGGATAGCCAGTCCTATCGATATTGAGAGGGATAATCCGGCTTTCGTCCATGGAGACCTCAACCATATAGGCTCCTTCTTAAATCAATACCTCAGCAACCGCCCCCTCCCGGGCTGGGGCAGCTACAGAACCCCGGTGAAGAACCTCTACATGTGCGGAGCAAGTACCCATCCCGGCGGTGGAGTAACCGGCGGTGGCAGAGCCGCTGTTCAAGTGGTAATGGAGGACCTAGACATCGATTTTAAGAAGGTAATAGCTCAGTAGCCTCCGCCTGTGCGATGTCAGGGAGGGTGACGAAAGGGGAAAGAAAAATGGCAGGACTGTTTGGATATACCGGGAAAATGCTGCGGGTAGACCTGTCCTCAAGAAGCATAACCGAATTTCCCACGACCGATTACAGTGATAGGTTTCTTGGGGGGCGGGGCATCGCAGCCAAGATTTATTGGGATGAGGTCCCGCCGGAGACCGAAGCTCTCAGTCCCGAAAATCGCTTGATATTTGTTACTGGCCCCTTGGGTGGGGTCACTGGTTTAGCCGCTTCTGTTTGGCAAATCTGCAGTAAGTCCCCGCGCCGGATTCCCGATGCTCCTGAGCACTTCTCTTGTGCCAGCTTGGTGGGGAGCTGGGGGGCTCACCTCAAGTTTGCCGGTTATGACGGGCTGGTAATTCAAGGCAAGTCCGATAGGCCAGTCTATCTCCTGGTACAGGACGGGACGGCCGAGATACGGGATGCTTCGCCACTGTGGGGCAAAGGGGCCATTGAGACAAGAGAAATCCTCAAGGGAGAGCTGGGGAGAGCGGTAAGAGTCGTAGCTACCGGCCCCGCCGGTGACAATATGGCGGTTATGGCTACCGTCCTGGCCGACGATGATGCCTCCGGCTCCAGCGGTTTCGGGGCGGTTATGGGCTCTAAGAAGCTGAAGGCTATTGCGGTGAGAGGTAGCGGCAAAGTAGCCGTAGCCGACCCGGAAAGGCTCAGGGAGCTGAGAAAATACATTCTTGAATTGAGGAGAGACGCCCCGGGTATATACACTGGTGGCTACCGCAACTCTGCGGCTAAAGGAAACCCCAGGATGAAAAAGTTCGCTTGCTATGGCTGTATCAGCGGCTGTGACCGGGCAACCTACCGGGCAGACAATGGCACCCTGGGGAAGTTTTTCTGCCAGCCCCCGGATTTTTATACCCCTTGGTCTCAGGGATACTATGGAAAGTTGGAGGACACTCCTTTCCATGCCGCTTGGCTTTGTAACCAGTACGGGCTTGATTCACAGGTTGTCGGCATGCTTGCTGAATGGCTAAGGAGGTGTAGCAAGGCGGGTATTTTGACCGACGATAGTACCGGTATTCCTATATCCAAACTGGGTAGTCTTGAGTTTATTGAGACCTTGGTGAGGAAAACAGCGCTTAGGGAAGGCTTTGGCGATATCCTGGCTAACGGGGTCTTCAAAGCCGCCAGTCTGGTTGGAGGCGGTGCGGAATCCCAGATACCGGCTGGTATCGACCAGTATGGACGATACCACGTCTACGGTCCCAAGCTTTATATCCTGACCGGTCTTCTATATGCTACTGAGCCAAAGCAGCCAATTCATTCGCTGCATGAAATAGTTTTCCTGATGCACTACTGGCTGGACTGGTGCGACAAGGCTGAGGGCGCCTATCTATCCAGTGACGTGATTCGTGCCATTGCCAGGCGTTTCTTTGGCGGTGAGCTTGCGGTGGACATCTCTACTTACGAGGGAAAAGCCCTTGCCGCCAAAATTATCCAGGACCGTGAGTATGCCAAAGAATGCTTTATCCTTTGTGACATGGCCTGGCCTATGACCAGTGTCGTACACTCGGAGGACCATGTCGGTGACCCCACCATTGAAAGCAGGGTCTTTCAGGCAGTTACCGGAGCGGAAATAGATGAAGAAGGACTTTACCGGAAGGGTGAAGGGGTTTTTAATCTCCAAAGAGCGGTACTGGTCAGGGAAGGATATGAGGGACGGAAAAACGATACCCTGGTGGAGTCTGATTTCACCGTGCCTATAAAGTTTGCTCCCGATAACCCCGAATGCCTGGTGCCCGGGAAAGGGGGAGAGATAATATCCCGGAAGGGGGCGGTAGTTGATAGGGAGCAATTTGAAAAGATGAAAGACGAATACTATCAGCTCAGAGGCTGGGATGTGTCGAGCGGACTTCAAACAAGGGCCAAGCTTGAGGAGCTCGGGCTCCAGGACGTTGCCCAGGATTTAGAGTCAAGGGGACTCATTATGTAGGGTGTCGCCGGTTCGAGACCGGCACGGCCTGCGTTTTTGTTGGCCAGGGTCTGTTGGTCTGCGTTCTGATTTGTAGTTATCACCCTGCTTTTCAAAAGCTAACACTGGTCTCTTGTGAAGGATATTCTTTTAGTGTATAATGTAGTCAATTAGTGTAGGTTTAGGTTATTACAAGCTTTCAAAATTACCCCAAATTACTTAAGCATGGATGACCGGAACTCTAACTAAAATTTGGAGGAGAGGAGGTCATCCAATGAGCTTTAAGGACAAGTCACTCCAGTGTTCCGATTGCGGGACTACTTTCACCTTCAGCGCTGAAGAACAAGAACTTTTCCAATCCAGAGGCTATACTAATGAGCCTAAGCGCTGTCCCTCGTGTCGTCAGGCAAGGAAGTCGGAGCGCAGCGGAAATAGCAACTACGGGTCCCAGCGCCAGATGTTTCCCGCGGTATGTGCCGAGTGTGGCAAAGACACTGAGGTACCCTTTGAACCCCGTGGTGATAAACCGGTTTACTGTAGCGATTGCTACCGCAAAGTCAGACTGAGCAGATAATGCTGAGTTGACGTCAGGACATATACAGGCTGGGGGATACCCGGCCTGTATATGCCTCTAGAATGTGATGGTGTGTTATGGCATTGGCAGTTACGATACGTGAAGGTGAATCCCAGGAATCATTATTGCGGCGCTTTCAAAGGATGGTGCAGATGAGTGGCATCTTGCGGGAGGCAAAAGCTCACCGCCGTTTCGTATCCGAGAGGGATGCTGCTCGCATAAAGGCAAAGAATAGCGCCAGACGGAGGCAACGTCAGAGATAATATCCTGGTGCCAGATATCTATGGAGTAATTTAGTAAGGCGGTTTTAATTATGAAAATCTACGTTGGCAACTTACCATTCGATGTAACCGAAGAGGAATTGCAGCAGGAATTCGCTTCTTTTGGAGAGGTGACATCTGTAAGCATTCCGACCGACAAGTACAGCGGTCGACCCAGGGGATTTGCCTTTGTTGAGATGTCATCGGTATCAGAAGGTCAGGCGGCAATCACGGCTCTCAACGGGAAAACTCTAAGGGACCGGACGCTCACTGTTGATGCAGCTCGACCTCGCTCTGATAACAGAGGTGGCGGGTCCTACGGGGGTAGGAGGGGTGGTGGGTTTGATGAAGGAAGAAAGAGAAGGTACTAAATCACTTGGTTTTAATGAAGATTTTCTGGAGAAGTTAGGTTTAGTCTCACAAGTTAAGGTTCTATGCTGTTGGTCAGAACTAATGGGAAGCTGAAGAATAAATAAGGAGGTGGGAAATGATAGGAGCTACTGAGCGCGCTAAACAGGAGCTAAAGAGGATACTGGATGATAACACAGATAAGCCTGAAGCATGCTTAAGGCTCACGTCTGATGAGAAGGGGCAGCTTGGATTGGCTGTAGATGTGGAAAGACAAGGTGACCAAGCGATAGAACATGAGGACTCGAAAGTGCTACTGGTGGAAGGGAGTCTGGCCGATAGACTTCAGGGAATCACTATTGATGTTGAAGACACTCCAGAGGGTGCCAAGTTAGTCGTATCCGCTGAACCTTAGAGTCAGCAATTGAGCAGGCACGATTCATTTGGCATCTGTGTACTGGCAGGTGGCCTCTTGGCTCTGCGTCAGGTAATCTTTCCAGCTGATGCTAAGGCAAAAAATCTGGAAAGATAGAACAAAGGTTGTCGTCAGTGGAACAGAAAGGATAAGACGAGACCGTGGCAGTAATAAGAAGAGGTATTGCTTGGCTTCTCGACATCTTGTTCTTGTCTGTTTTCTTCTTTCCTGCTACTTATCTGTATTCCGGTAAATGGGTAATGGGTCCTGAAGAGCACCTTTGGGGTATCAGTGATCCCATTTGTATCGTTTTTCTGTTCATTATCTTTGCCTATCTTATTCTCATGGAGGCATACGTTGGTTGGACAATAGGTAAGATAATACTGGGCATGAGAGTAGTGGATGGAAGTGGTGGTAAGATTGGTCTTTCTAAATCAGTAATCAGAAACCTGCTTAGACTCGTGGATGGGCTACCGGCGTTTAATATCCTCGGCATTATTCTTATTGCCACTTCTCAAAGGGAACAGAGATTTGGAGACCGCATAGCCAAGACATATGTGGTAAGGCAAACCCCAGACTTAAAAACATAGGCTACCTTCACCAGCTTCACTTTCAATTTTATAACTGCATTCCGCACGAGATATATAGAAAGCAAGTTCCACTTAATTTTTGTCGATCCAAGTAAATCTGAGCAATAATGTTAAAAAGACTTGACAATATATACAGAAACCTTTACAATAATTAATGTATACTTTACATAGGGGGTCAGACTTATGAGTAGGAGATGGTTTCGTGTGTGTGGGGCTGTAATTGTCGTAACTATGGGGGCTTTGATTGGCTGGTCGGTAGCAATCGGAAACGCGGTCATACCAATACCCGTAGCGATTGGAGGAGCAGGATTACTGTATCTATGTAGGAGACAGTTAAGGGAAGTGGTAGAAGACGAGAGAAACTACAGAATCAGCGAGAAAGCGTCCAGGTCCACAATACAAATCGCCGCCTTTTTAATGGCAATCATCGGGACCGTTTTAGCAGCATTAAATCTCGGTGGTACCTCCCCCTTTAAAGAGGTAGGGCTTACATTGGTTTTTTCAGCTTGTGCGCTATTGATAATATATTTGACCTTCTACTCCTACTATAGCAGGAAAAGCTAAAGGGTATCTGGATGGAAATGAAGAACAAACTGAAAGTCTATCGAGCAATGTATGACCTGACACAGGAAGCTCTTGCTGAAAGACTCGGTATAACCAGACAGACCGTGCTATCTATCGAAAAGGGTAAGTATGACCCATCGTTAGAGCTTGCTTTTAAGATAGCAGAGCTATTTGGTGTCAAGATTGAAGATGTCTTCGCTTACGAGGGCAAGGTAAACCTGCTTAAGATGCTGTGAACTGTCAAAGAAAGCTCAAAACACATTCCCCGGGTAGGATGATATGGTTACACCTGTGGCCAAGCTATTCTTTTAGCTTGACGTAAGCGGCGGCATCAGCGGCTACACCGGGGTCAAAGGCTTTCTTAATCTTTCGCAGCCAGTGGTGGTAGTTCATAATATGTGGTCCGAGAAAGTCTGCCATCCGGTCACCCCCAGCTGCGAACGGAGTCCCGAGGCACTCGCTTATCATAGCGTCATTCGTCTCAGACATGGCTTGCTCAAACTCCCTGCGCGATGCCGGGTCGGCGGGGTCGTAATAGTTGACCATTTCAGCATGCCCGAAGTTACCGTCCTCATACAGTATCGCCCAGGCATTCTCAACGCCGTCATCCACTACTACGCCTCTCTCAACGTACTTCTTCTTAATGTCAGTTCCTATTTTGGTCTCTGCCACCGCCAAATCCCAGGTGTCCATACCTCCCATGGTCGATGTGAATGTGCCCGAGCCGCGGAAAACTCCCCGGCCAATCGTGCTCACCTTTTCCGTCTGAGGAATTACCCGGCTTTGCATAAGTTCATGAGCTACCAGAGCCAGGTTTTTGCCGCCTGTCTCGGCTAAAATCTGCATTAATACCTTTTCCTTATATTCAAATTCCCTTTCAGAGTCTGCCATGATAACAATTTGAAAGCCAGGTCCCTTTACCAGATTTTTTATCATCGGGTATATTTGGGAAAACTCCTGATTGCTTGTCGACGTCATCAGGGCAAGCATAATCGGGGTGACCTTCTGAAATTCGGTAGCTATTTCAGCCTCACCTATCTTAATCCCGGCATTAGCAAAGTTCTCCCAGTTAGTGAAGAAGCAGTAGTAGTTTCTAACGGTAGAGGGTAGCTCGGCTTCATATACTGGTGATACTCCCTTAATTGGGAAAAAATCGGGAGGTCCTGACCAGTGGTACAGTTTGACGGCGACCTTGGTAAACACGCCCAGCCCGCCGAAGGCACCAATATGACCTCTCATCACGCCCCTCAGGCTCGGTCCCGGACCGTCACCGCAGAACCAGCCCGCTCCAGCCCCCACCGAGCCTAGCCTCAGGATATTCCCGGTGGGTAAAACCCATTCCACGCCCAGCACGTTTCGTTCATTGTACCCCATGGCTATTGATTTTCCGCCCATTCCCCAGCCAGAGGTACAGCTGGCCAGTACCGAGCACTGACCACCGGCCTCTATTGTATTGCAGTTCAACCCCTTCTTCATGGCTTCAGCTTGAAGTTGAATCCAGCTAACATACGGTTCCACTAGCGCGTACCTGTCTCTCTCGTTTAACTCCAGAATGCGGTTCATCCGGCGCAGGTCCAGCTGGACTGCTCCCTCACCACCAACATTGGCCGCGGTTACAAAGCCAGTACTAATTGCCTTAAACCTTATCCCGTATCTGCCACATGTTTTAACTATAGCTTGGACTTCCTCGACGCTACCTGGCAGAAGCACGGCTTCGGGTCGTACCATCCATACCCGGCTTGGGAGTGCCCTTGTCCCCATTTGGTAAGCATAGGTATCCAGTATTGCCGGCTCTTGTGATATATTCTCCGGCCCGACGATGTCCTCAAGTACTTTATACACCTTGCCATCCAGGGGCATCTCTGAAAACCTCCTCTCTTGGACTCAGGCACGAGCCAGCTCGACTCTATCTCAACCAGCCTGAGGTCAGGGATTCTCTTCAGTAATCGTTCTTCACACGGGGAGAGACTTTGGTCAAGAGCTTTGTTATGTCTCCCCAGGTTTCGAGCGTTGCTTCAGGTCGTCCACCACCGACCGACTCGTAGTAGCCGCATAAGGACCTTCAGGGAAGAAACACACGCCGTCTCCTACGTTGTAGAGGTTCTCTATAGGCGTCTTTAGAGGTAGATGGTAGCCTGATAGGTTGCGATAGCCCGGCCAGTCCGGGTTGAACATGCACGAGATGTTTAATACTTCGGCATATTTATCGAATCCCGGCACGTGCTCCCTCAAATCCTCCATTGCAGCTTCGATTTCTTGACTACGGTCCAATAGCGTAAATTGCGATCTTGGCTGACACTGTGCCGTGTGCAGGTATTTCCCGGGAGGAGATAATTCCGGGCAAGAAAGTGTCAGACAGGAAATATTTACTACCCGGCGTGCCCCGACTGTCGCCAGACCACCAGCATTTGTCATAAGAGGTCTATCACTGACAAAAGAAATCAGCATTTGGGAACCGTGATGGATATTCTCCTCCAGCTCTCTGACATACCCCCGGTCCAAATTCTGTTCCCCCACTAACGTCGCTGTCTCCCTAGGCCCCGCATTGCTAATAACTGCCTTCGACGTTACTTCAACCTCGTCTCCCTCTTTATCCACCACTATCCCTTTTACTGTCCCGCCCGATGTCAGAATCCGTTTCACCGGTGAGCATGTCCAAATCTCGCTGCCTCTTCCCCGTATGACTTTGGCCAGCGACTCCATAAGGGCTATGTTACCTAGACGGGGACGACCGGTATGGCCCCACCGGCTTAGGCCAACCTTATAGAACCCGATGGTATCCCTGGCTGGCGCTTCATGAGACCGCATCATAAGCAAAGAACATAAGAAGTTCTCTAGTAGTAGGATGACCATCTCATTATCCGTGTACTGAAGGAGCCAGTCACGAAAAGAGATTGAACTCGAGGGTTCTGCCCATGTCCTCGCTCTGCGCAGGGCGGTTCTTATCCGGTCAAATTCCGTCTCATTCTGGCAACATTGAGAAAGGAGGAAGGCGAGTTGCCCCCGCTCCGGCAATTCATAGTCCTTCCCTCTAATCCGGTAAACAATTGGGGGTAGAGGTACAACATCAAAATCAGCCCCCACTTCTTTGAAAATCTCCCCCTCCACTCCACCCCATTCAGCGAGTGGTTTCTCCTGAGCTAGGTAAGGAATCTTAAACCCTTTGTATTCGATAGTGGAGCACCTTCCCCCGAGCTGGGCTAACTTCTCCGCTACTAAGATTCTGTAACCTTCGTGAGCTAACAGTGCTGCCGCACACATCCCCGCTATGCCCGAACCTATAATAGCCACGTCATAATGGTCCTGCTTAGTACTCATTGCCTCCTCTGAGTATGGGAATTTTCAGGTCTGGTGGCTATGTTAAGCCCCTGCTCACTAGCTGTCAAGTGAACTTCCGTGGCCAGCCCCAAGGTGCTTAACAAACGTGTAACCGCACACAGTCCATCTTATCGCTCTATGTTGGGGATATTGACAAGCGTTCTAGATAGGGCTACATTAAAGTTCTAACACTTAGAATCACCTGAGAGAGACCGGATTAGGGAAATTGTCTCAGGGTCTTTCTGCTATTTGTCGCAGGCAACCAAGTTGAGGAAGGAGGCAACTCACGTAACGGTTCTTGGTGAGAGTAAAAACGATGGATTTTTCACTAACCGAAGAACAGAAGATGCTCAGGACGATGGTACGGGACCTGGCCAACAAAGAAGTTGAGCCAATTGCTGCTGAAATAGATGAAGAGGCCAGGTTCCCCACCGAGAGCATTAAGAAGATGGCTGAGCTTGGATTAATGGGCATCCCTTTCCCAGAGGAGTACGGTGGTAGTGGCGGCAGTAAGATTGAGTTTACCATTGTTGGAGAAGAGATATCACGTGTGTGTGCAGCTATCGGCACTATCTATGCCGTAACCGTTGGACTTGCCGGGCAACCTTTATACCGCTTTGGCGATGAGGCGCAAAGGCAGCGCTTCGTCGTTCCACTGGCTAAAGGAGAAAAGATAGCCTGTTTTGCCCTGACCGAAGCTGGTGCCGGTAGTGATGTAGCCTCCCTGGAGACTTCTGCCACCCGGCAAAAGGGGGGATATATACTCAATGGAAATAAGCTCTTTATCTCTAACGGCGATGAAGCCGAAATCATAGTCGTTTTTGCCACCATAGATAAGTCATTGCGGCATCGAGGCATTACCGCTTTTATTGTCGAGAAAGGTACTCCCGGTTTTTCCGTGGGGAAGCTGGAGCATAAGCTGGGTATAAGGGCCACATCGACAGCAGAGCTGATATTTCAAGACTGCTTTGTGCCCGAGGCAAATCGCCTAGGTGAGGAAGGGCAGGGTTTTAAGATTGCCCTTGAGTCGATAGATTCCAGCCGGACCGGCATCGCGGCTCAGGCGACAGGTATTGCTCAGGGGGCTTTTGATAAATGTTTGGCCTATGCCCAGGAGCGCCAGCAGTTTGGTCAACCGATTATTAACTTCCAGGCAATTCAGTGGATGCTGGCTGACATGGCTACCCAAATTGACGCGGCTCGCTTGCTAACCTACCGGGCTGCCTACCTCGAGAGCGAAGGCTTGCCTTTTATTAAAGAAGCGTGTATGGCCAAGCTTTTTGCTTCTGATGCAGCTATGTTCGTTACTACTAAGGCCATCCAGATTTTCGGAGGGTATGGTTATATTAAGGATTACGCTGTGGAGCGCTATTTCCGCGATGCCAAGATTACGGGAATCTATGAAGGCACCGATGAGATGCAGCGAATGACTATTGCCCGAAACCTCGTTACTGGATACAAAAAATAAAGTAGACCTTTAACCCCAACGTGGCTGCGGACCCGGTCACTTACATCGGACCCAAAGAATAGTTTTCCTCGCCCTGCCAGCGCGGAGACAGCTGACGCGACCACGCCGGCAGGGTATTGTGAGCTTAGTCCTGTTACCTCGTATGCCTTAATGCTGCCATTACTCTGTAGGTTTCCATCTATCCCCTTCTGGCGTCAGCTCCAGTTTGGGGAGTCCAAACCTGTCTCTCATGGCAAATATTTGCCGCAGCATTGTCCCTGGCTCTTTCATCAATGTTTTGAATTCGTCCCTTAAGTACACATCCCTTCGTGGAGCTATAACTCCCTTGGGGTCTGTTATCTCTTTATACGCCCTCAGTAGCATGTAGGTGTCCGGGCCTATTTCGGGACAGGTACTCGTCCAGGGTTCTCCCACATCCAGAGTAATGAAACCAGGATATCCCTTCTTCATCAGACCCAGCTGCAGGTATATAAGTTGTTGGATCCAGACTACCATTTCTTTTTCACTGGTCCGTTCCGGAAATTGGTCCAGCTCGGTCATCATCTGATGACCCCGGTCGGCAATGTAACCGTAGGGACACTCCTCGCTCACTCGGCTGTGATATTCTCCCCTTTCTTCACCAATGACTCCGTACTCCTTATCAATCTCCTTCCATAATTCCGAAGTGTCCATTGGTTGATTGAACGGGCTATACTGGGGGAGAATCTGTGAAATATAGTTGCTGCGAATGGTCCGCATTCCGGTCTCGGTATTCAGGATGTATTCTACGTTCCAGGGAGATACCGCGTCCAGAAGTTCCGGCTTGTATTTAGACGACCACAGCTTGCCTCCCGTTTCTGCGACTATGTGCCTTAGCACTTTCTCCTCATACTCTAGCTGCTTCTGTGACGAAACACCGATGAGGACCATGTAGCCCGAGAGGTGGAAGTAGCCTTTTGAGCGCTCATTGGCCTCAGCAATGGTGTAGGAGCACATCGATGCATTGTAATCACCGCACATATTGACGGCGGCTCCTATCCCGGAGCGCGCCAATCGGAGTGTTCCTTCACACATGCTGGGTAGGTCAGGGTATTCAAACCAGAATATCTTGTGCCTGGGGTGAGTTGGAGGCCGGTCGAATTTTTTCTCCTTTGCCTCTTCGAAGTAATGCTCAATGGAAGGGCGTCCTCTATCCTCCGGGAAGGGGTGTCCTCCTGCCCAGGGGTAGAGTTTGAGGGTTACCTCGGTGACTATCCCCCTGCACCCGCCAAACGAGCCTTTAATCATCCCCATCAGGTTTGGCCCTGGGAAGGTTTCCGTGAAGGCAACCTCGTCAGTTCCGTTTATCACCGAGGAGCCAAGCCTCAGGATACTGCCGTCCGCCAGAACCACGGTCACTCCCAGGGTGCTCCTAGACAGCCCGGAATATTTCAAGTCTGACTGCCACAATCCGTAGGTTACATACTGAGAACAGGGCTTGGCGATGGCACCGTGCCAGCCAGAACCACCGAGCCATAATCCCCTCTTTGCCCCTTCGTGATGAATCTTCGAGTAGTCAATGAAGGGCTGGACGGTCATCCTCATGTTTTCCTCATCCACCCAGATTTTATCCATCCTCCTCAGACTGAGCATTATTGTTCTCGGTAGCTGTGGTGTGCTCGCCAGTTGCATGTTACTGACGGCGACGATGGGAAGCCCATACCGGTTGGCTACCCTGACCACTCCCTGCACTTCCTCGGTGCTGGCAGCCATAACGACGGCTGCCGGCCGCATCCTGGGGTCCCTATGCAAAAGCCGCAGGCTAGCCCCGGCGTCGTCGCAGTGAACCACATACCCCTCGATGATGGCTCTATCCTCGGTAACCCATTCCTTGCCGACGACGCTTTCCAGAGCATGATAGGCTTCTCGAGACAATCTTTGTGGCACTACCTTTGCTTTCTCTGTTGCCATTTATTCTCCCCCTATTTTGACGCTCTTTGGATGATTTCGGCGATATTGTTAATCTTTATTCTAGCCCCCGTGGCTTCGGCGGCATTCTTAAGGCTGTATTCGCACCAAGGGCAGGCAGTGACCAGAGTCTCGGCGCCAGTAGTGGTCCTGGCCTCTTTAATCCTTTCTCGTGCTGCCCAGCCGGCTTGGTCCGGGTAAGCTTCCAGCAGCCCACCGCCGGCCCCACAGCACCAGGTCTGGTCTTTCATCCTTTCCATCTCCCGCAGTTCAACCCCTTTGATGTTATTAAGCAGCTGGCGCGGGGCGTCATATACGCCGCTCTTTCTCCCCAGGTCACACGGGTCGTGGTAGGTTACCACCTCCCTCGGTAGCCCAACCAGTTTGATTTTCCTCTCGGCTATCAGCCGGTCGAATAACTGAACGGTGTGGAGGACTTCAAAATTCAGCTCCCCAAGCTCGACGTACTCATTGACGAAGGTATTGTAACAGTGGGCACAGGGGGTGACTAGAGTTTTTATCCCTAGCTCATTGAACGTCTTTATGTTATCCTTGGCCAGCTGTTCAAACATCCCCGTTTCACCCATTAGAAGCTGTATGCCGCCACAACACTTCTCCTCTGCTCCCAGGAAACCAAAATCAACTCCTCCGGCTTTCAACAACTGGGCAATACTCTTAAGGGTATCTCGGACTCTGGGTTCCAGTTCGTACTGGCAGCCGGTATATAGTAGTACGGAGGCATGCTCCTGGGGCAGGGTCTTAATCTTGAAGCCGAGCCCCTTGGTCCAGGTCAGTCTCTCCTCCTTTGGTGCTGCCAGAGGATTGCCATGCTTCATCGTGCTCTCATAGAATCTTTTATGCGCTGTGGGGGTCAGCCCTTTCTCCAGAGCGCGGGCACGGAGTGCCCTGAACACCTCTAGAGGGCTGTTCTCCATTATCCGAAGACACTCGATGGTGCACCCTCCGCACATATCACAAGAAAAGATAATCTGAGGCAGAAGCTCCGAGTCGTCCCATCCCATTTCTTCATCTATCAGAGCGCGAGCGATATGCATTTTGCCCTGAGCACTGTAGGTGTCCCACTTACGAAAGGCGAAAGCAGGGCAGATGTCAGAAAACTCGTTGCTCTCCATGTACCAGCCGAAGACTTCCTTGCACATGTTGCACCGGTTGCAATGCCAGGCCTCTTCTCTATAGTCCTCTAGCTCCTTAAATCTTCCCCTTATATATTTTCTCTCTGCCAGTTCGTATCTTTCCGCTTCTTTCTTGGGCATCTATCCCTCCCCTAACAGAAACATAGTTGTCCTGGATTCATTATGTTGTTTGGGTCTAGCTCCCTCTTCCACTTTCTAAGTATATCCACATAGGTTGCTTCGACCCTGCGGTAAATTATGTCGGCGCATGGGCCATAGGGCTTAGCCAGCACTGCCCCCTTATCGGCACAGAGTCTGTTGGCTTGTAGCCATAGATTTTTAACCCTTTCCACGTCACCGGGATTCTCCAAATCGCAGTGGAAGTCGAATTCAAGGTAACAATTCCTGCCCCTTTCTATCGGCAACACGTATCCGCCAATATCACCAACCGGATAGCCGTGTTCCTGCGCCAGGGCTGAAATAGCCTCTTCAAATTCCGGGGCTTTTCTCAAGGTGGTGTAAAAGCTGACCGGATGGAACGACCCCTTAAAGCCAGCCTTCTTCAGTGCCAGCCAGGGGTGCATTATTAAATCGAGCAAAGTTGCCTCCAGCCCTTCTTCTCCAGCTACCGTTTGCGCCAAGGGCAGGCCCATTTCACTGCAGACTGCCTTTAAGGCCTCTTCTTCATAGGCAACTTTTTCTTCAGGGAAATAGGGAAGGCCGGCGAGGTGAATCGCCAATGTCCATTTTGGTAACCTGCCCCTGAGGGAATCGAATCCATCGGAGGCACTCTTAGGACAGGGGAATCTTTCGGGCACGTCCCAGTCTTCTGTCCTTACCGCCGCCAGATTGAAATTGTTCAGCAGGAAACACTCCAGACCCAGCTCTTTTCTCTGGATTCGGCGCAGGGGTTCTATTGCTGCCTCCAATGTTTCAAATGGAATGACGAAGATTTTGCTAACTTCGGGTATTGAATACTCAACCTTTACTACCAGCCTGCTGATTACCCCCAGACTTCCTTGAACTGTTTCCCACATCAACGGATACTGATTGGTGGTAACCTTACCCCCACCGCCGGGAGGACTCCATTCGCCTTCTATGCGCGTCCGCCATTTGCCTACTCTCCAGGTCCAGCCTGCTGGCAGGACAATCTCAATGTCCATGAAAAGAGCGTTGCCATATTCGAAGCTGGCACTGGCAAGAGTGGGGTCTTTTTCCATGATGCTGGTTACGACTGACCTTGAGCCAGGTACACCTAAAGGCATCATAAGCCTCAGATTGTGTTTCTCCAGCTCTTCAGACAGTTGACTATAGGTAACGCCAGGTTCAATGACCACCCATCCCTCACGGTCATTAAGCTGGCCAATCTTGTTCATCCTAGACAGGTCCAGTATAATCCCCCCCTCCTTGGGAATAGCCGCTCCTCGCAGATTCATACCTGAACTTACAGGAACGACGGGGGTCATGGTGTCATTGGCTGCTTTCAGCACCTCTTCGACTTCGTGCACATTTTCTGCGAAAAAAACATAGTCGGGCATGCCCGGTCGGACAAAGCTCTGGTCTTGGCTGTATTTCTTAAGTATGTCGGGTTCCGTACTTACTCTCTCAGTACCCGCAATCGCCTTTAAACGCTCATATATAGAGTCAGCCATACTTTTTACTCCTTTCGTCCCACTCCATCCAGGGTTCTAACCGGCTACCCTCTCATATCGTCATCTTTGCCCTCCTGCTTTACTACTCAAGACACCAATATAAGACCTTATCATATTGTTAAGGGCATTACAAGACCCGCATTGTCAAAATTCCGTGCTCTCTTAGCCGACGTGCATGCGTTAAATCCGGGGGTGATGGACTACCAGGTGACCGCTCATTCCTGAGAGGTAACACCGAGCAACTGGTTGTAAGCGTAGTGTAACCTTTTCGCCACCACATAAGCTATCGCCGGGCCGACTTTATAGCCTATGTCAGTTCTATCGCGCAACAGGCGACCCAGTTCCCGGGCATTAAAGGTCAGCACCCTTGTCTTCTCTATGGCCTTGACGGTAGCTGTATAAACGTATGGTTCTATCAAAGCTGACCAGCCCGCGACATCAAAATCGAGAGCGGCCTGGACTTGGCGTTGTGACAGCTGCCCCACTTCTAGAATAATTCCTGCCACACCGTCTTCGATAACATAAATCTTGTCAGCTTTTGCACCCTGTTTGCACATAACTGTCCCTGGCTCAAATTCCTCGGCAGTGCACAATCCCTCCACCACGTCTATCTGCTCCTTATCCAAGCCGCGAAACAAATCACACTTTCTGAGCACCTCGAACTTGTCCACTTGTTTACCTCCTGTCATCGTAAGGTAGCCGTCAGTTGTTGCGGTGACCTGTTGCTATTCTATTGCAGTTTTGTGCGGATATCAACTTTTGTGCTGGTACTAGCCAGGTCGCGTGCCAGACACTGCTGGGATAATCACCTAGTTTAAGCATAAATGCCTAGGGCTGCCAGCCGTTTTTTAAGCCTTATAGGAAGGTAAATATAGGTATCGAACTCGATGACGCTCTGCTGAGGCACATGGTAGATTGAAGATGGAAAAGGAAATCAACAGTATGAAAGGAGGTGAAGTCTATGGAGACCTTTCTGGCGGTTTTGATGGTGGTCGGGATTTACCTCGTCGTGCCTTCTCTAATCGGGCTTGCCATTGCTGGGGTGTTTGTGCTGAGTGCCCGCCGGGCCCAGAGAGCCAAGCGAGCCAGGCTTGTAGCCGAAGCTGAAGCCCTAGCCACGCAACGAACCGGGATGCCCGAGAAGGCTATAACCGAGGAGGTGAGAAAGGTACCTGTCACCACACGGTGATGCGAACGATGGGGTATAGAGAGCGCCGACGAAAGACAACATTACTGGCAGCTGCTGGGAATCTAAGGGTAGCAGGCTGCCAGTAATGCTGTTCGTGTATGCAACAATCACCTCCCTTCACGAGGGGAGGACTGCTTCTCCGAGTAGTTGACAGTGAACAGACGGTTGTGATAGCTTATCTAGATTGCGAGGTTGGTTGACAATGGGTGACAAGGCCATCCTGTTTGATGCTACTGAGTGTATAGCGTGTCGGGGCTGTCAGGTAGCCTGTAAGCAATGGAACGAACTTAAGGCGACCGAAACGACCAACCGGGGCACTTATGAGAATCCCCCTGATCTCTCACCTGCCACCTGGCTAACAATCAAGTTTAAAGAAGAGGTGGAGGGTGACACCGTCAGGTGGTTGTTTACCCGGCGAAGCTGTATGCACTGTACGGAAGCTGCCTGTGTGGAAGTCTGTCCTTCCGGAGCCCTATATCACCATGAGCACGGCTTCGTTGCCTATGACAGAGACAAGTGTATCGGCTGTGGTTATTGTGTGCAGTTTTGTCCCTTTAATGTCCCTCGCCTGGACGCCGAAGCAATTACCGGTGTGGGTAAGATGGACAAGTGCACCTTATGTACTACGCCGGGTCTTGACCGCCTCTCCGTAGGTGAGGAACCAGCCTGCGTCAAGACCTGTCCCGCTGGCGCACTCATCTACGGCGACCAGGAAGAACTGGTGGCCAAAGGCAGAGAACTGGTTGCCAAGCTTAGGACGCCTCACTCCCGGGCTTGGCCCAGGGCAACACTCTATGGAGAAACCCAGCTGGGTGGGCTGCATGTCCTTTATGTCTTGGATGACTTGCCTGAAGTCTATGGACTGCCTAGCAATCCGGAGTTCCCTGTATTAGCCACTGTCCAGAAGGACGTTTTCCGTCCCTATGCTTGGATTTTGTGGTTGGTAGCGGCTGGGGCTTTGGCAATCAACGTTCTGGTCGCCCGGGCTAGACATATCCGTGGAGAGGAGGAAGGCTAGAATGGAGTTGGTCGAGCGCTATACGCCATCGGCAAGGTGGTTTCACTGGCTCTTTGCCGCGGTCTTCCTAGAGCTGGTATTGTCCGGGTTGCTCATTTTTCTGCAATGGTTCGGGTTTCCCATAGTGGGCAACTGGATTCGTATTATCCACCGCATTGGTGCGGTAATCTTGGTGGCAGCCCCTGTCATGTTTGCGCTGGTGGACTGGAAACGGGCGTGGTACTTCGTTAAGGAGGCCTTCATCTGGGGTATGGACGACCTGAGATGGTTAAGAGCGGCACCGGGCTATTACTTCGGTGGTGACCCGAGGATGATGCCTCCGCAGGGGTATATTAACACCGGGATGAAGCTATACCGGTTAGCTATCCTCTTTGGCGGGGTGGTTTTTGTAATTAGCGGACTCATTATGTGGTTTCTCAAGGGGGTGGTGCCCCCGGTAGTTTTTCAATGGAGTGTTATCGTACACGATTTCACCTTTATCGTGGCCCTCTGCTTCTTCTTCCTGCATGTCCAACTCGGCGTCTTCCATCCCAGGATGGACGAATCGCTGTTATCGATGGTCGACGGTAAGGTGTCCGGTGTCTATGCCAAGACTCACCATGGTAAGTGGTACGGTAAGATTTCAAACAGGGAAGGATAGCTCAGCTAGCAGCTTCCTGAGCTAGTCTGGAACCTCGGCAGTTACGGTTGCCCCCTTGCCCGGCTTTGATTGTATGTTTAGCGTGCCGCCGATGAGCTGTGCCCGCTCTTGCATACCAGCCAGCCCAAGCCTGCCGGTACCGGCTAGGTCGCCCAGTCTCTCCGGTAGCTCAAAACCCTTACCATTGTCTTTCACAGTTAAGACCGTCTTATCAGCGTCAAATTCCACTGTTATCCAGGCCTTCGATGCCCCCGAATGCTTCCATACGTTCCTGAGCGCCTCCTGAGCAATTCGGAACATTACCAGCTCTGTCTCAGGATGGAAACGGCGTACATCGCCCACCACATCCATGGCCACATCTACCCCGAAGTGCTGGGATATATCAGAGGCGAGCCATTCCAGTGCGGGCAGTAGACCCAGGTCATCCAGTACCGATGGTCGCAGGTCCTGGCTGAAACGACGCACCCCGTCCAGTATCCTGCTGACTTGCTGCCTCATCTGCTCTAAGTGGGTGAGGTCATCGGGCGACCACTGATTGGCACTGTGGATAAGGCCATCCAACCGGCGCGACAGCACCACCAAATCCTGGGCTGTGTCGTCGTGAAGCTCCCGGGCGATGCGCCTGCGCTCCTCCTCCTGGGCCCTGGTGACCTGCTGGAGATAGAACCTCAGGTTCTCTTTCATCTGCTTTTCCTGAGCTGCGTCTTCGGCAATCTGCTCTGCCATCAAGCGCTCTTTCTGGTAGAGGCCAGAATTTTCGACAGCCACCCCGATCTGGTTGGCAACCTGAGAGAGTAGCACTATCTCTTCCGGAGCAAACTTTCGAGGCTTGTGTGTCGCTACACAGAGGGTACCTACCACTTTACTCTTGGCTTTCATCGGCACGATAAGCTCGGCTCGCAGCCCTTCCTGTTCCACGACTTGGCGGGTAAGCCTGGGGTCACTGGCGATATCTTCTACCACTAACGGCTCCCCACTCTGGGCAACCTGTCCGTTGAAGCCCTCACCTACCTTTAGCCCTTCCAGCCCGGCCATGAATTCTGCGGATACTCCCCGGTAAGCTCTGGGCACAAGCTCTTTGGTATCATCATCCACGATGAATGTCAGAGCCACCTCTATGTCCATTACCTCCATGACCTTAAGGATGGCGGCATCCAGGATATCCTGCAGTTCCAGAGACTGACTGACAATGGTCGAAACCTCGTGCAGGGCAGCCAGACGCCTCTCGTCGCTCTCTATGGTTTGAATATGCGATTGAAGCTCCTGTTGAGCCGCTTCGAGTTTTAACAGTGCCTGTTGACGGCGCTCCCTTTCTCTTCTATAGCCCTCGAACCACAGGTTCACCAGAATGCCAATGATAACAACACCAATGGTCTCAAGCAGGGCATCGGGTGGATATTCAGACACCAGGAGAGCGCGGGGCAGCATAACGATGAATGCTGCTGCCAGGACAGCTGCTCCCGCCCTCACCCCGAAGATGAGGCCAGCATAGGTTACCGGCAACAGGAAAAGAATCCGTTCCACAGCGTGCCGGGTCAGACCGAGAAATGTGAAAAGCGATGGTGAATCAGTACCGAGTATCTGCTGGGGGTAGTGGACAACGGTGCCGATGGCAAATACTGACAACAAAACCCAGAAATGGGGGCTACGTATAACCGTCGGCACTCGACTAGACATAAGTGCAGTCATAGACCTAACACATCTTGAGCCTTAACAAGGTAGGTTTAGTCAGGACAGCTCTTCCAGGTTAAACCAGCCCTCCCTTAGCCCGTGTAGAATGGCCTCCGTGCGCGAACCAACGTCCAGCTTGTTGAAGATATTACTTAGGTGGGTCTGAACTGTGCGCGGGCTCAGAAAGAGCTCTTCAGCGATATCCTTGTTGCTCAACCCTTTGGCCGCCAGCTTCAGCACGTCTAACTCGCGTTCACTGAGGAGTTCGACGGCTGCGCCCCCGGCTTGACTGGCGGCGGGGGATATTAGTCGCCCTATAACCCGGCGTGCGATTGAGGGGTGAAGCACTGACTCGCCAGCATTTACCGCACGAATGGCATCAACTAATTCACCTCCCCGCACATTCTTCAACAGGTATCCGGCCGCTCCCGCCTCCAGTAGAGCAAAGATATACTGCTCATTATCATAGGCGGTGAGTATTAAGACTGCCGTGGCCGGGTAAAGCGCCTTTATTTGCTTGGTGGCTTCTATGCCGTTGAGCTTGGGCATGTTAATATCCATTACGATTACATCCGGGTGCAGTCTGTTGGCTAGCTCAACTGCCTCCTCACCATCACCTGCTTCACCAACGACTGTCATGTCCGGTTCGCGCATAACAAGCTCACGCGTGCCTTCCCGCACTATCACATGGTCCTCAGCCAGTAGCACTTTAATCTTGTCCATAACACCCTCGGATGTTTGCTCTTTACAATTATAACCCACCTCAACGGGTACTTCAATAAAGGTAAGTTCTAAATGGCGTAAGCAAAATGGCTTAATCCCAGCGTCTTCAGTAAGTAAAAATGCTTAGAAGAATGGCCTAATAACTAGGTCTTCCCAGTGGCCAAGATTAAGCGCTATACCAGATGGCAACCGATAAGCAACATAGTAAGCTATAGGTGAAAGGAGAAAAGGGTCTCAAGCTCTCTCAATAAAGTTCAGGAAAGGAGGTGCGAAATGGGAACTAAGGCGTATTTCCTGGTTACGGTAGCGGAGGAGTTCCTCCTTGGGGGTTGTGAAAGGGCAGTCAGGGAGTTGGAGGCTATGCCTGAGGTAATAGCTGTGGAGCCCGCGAGCGGTGCTTGTGACCTATTCGTACAGGTTGATGCCCCCATAAGAGTGATACTGGTAGCTAACAAGATACTCGCTAAGGAGTGGGTCAAACGCCTGCGGATCCTGACGGTTCAGCCGACCCGACCCCACGGACGCCCGAGGCCGGTGCTTACTGACCTGCTGCAGGCAGGGGTACCCCTGGCGACTGCTAAAATTGCCCAGATAGCATAGTTCCTGCCCCGGGGTGGTAGCCACAGCCATGTCGTTAACACTCCGGGGCTACTTTTCTAGGTTCTGACCGCGGCTTAGACTACTCAATCACTTTTACGGCGGTCTCTGTTGTGCCGGGTGTCACTCCTTTAGTATGAAGCGGGACTGTTCAATAATGAACGGTCCCGCTTCTAGCTTTATGCTGCGGGCGGCTTCTACTCGGCCAGGCCCCATCAGCAGGCACATCCTCTCCGTTCCCTTATACGCAGGGCCTGACCTGAACCGCCAAAAAGGCCTAATTAAAGACCCCTGTACTAAGCATCCTTGCCTAGCACGAGCCCGTCGCAATTAGGCAACTGTAGCATGGGGAAATCAGACTTGAAGCCGATGGCGCTTCACCCGTGAGATGATAACCTAATAGTAGGGGGAAGGAAGGGTGGTGAATAGGTAAGAAAGGAGGTGAAATCGATGGGAACGGCATTAGCAATCTTGATGGCATTGGCGATTTACGTCGTCGCCCCCACGGTGCTCGGTCTTGCCATAGTCGGGCTGGTTATTCTGAAAGAGCACTGGGCCCGGAGAGCTAGGCATGTCGTAGCCTGGGGCAAACACGCTGCATAACTATGAGGTGTGAAGTGATTATTGCCATCTTTAACTGCGCCGAGCCAGGAGTACCAACTCCCTAGCTAGTTTACCTACGGTCTGGCACTGGCTCGGCGCAGGTCTGGAAAGGGTGCGGATATGGAAGAGACAGAGAAAGATACCATTGCAGTGGAGGAAGGGAGAGCCATTACTCCGGTGATGACGGAGAAAAGGGCATTTAACCCCCTTGAGGAGTTCGGTCAAGAGGCGTATATTAAGAGTCTGGAGGGGTTGAGTCAAGGGGTGTATATCAGGAGTCTGGACGAGTACAGAGAGGTCTACAGGCGCTCTATTGAGGACCCTGCTGGATTCTGGGGTGAGATAGGGCAACAGTTAGACTGGTATAGGAAGTGGGATAAGGTACTTGTCGAGGACTTCAAAGAGGGCAAGCATCAGTGGTTCGTGGGTGGTAAGCTCAACGTCACCTACAACTGCTTGGATAGGCACCTAAAAACGTGGAGGAAGAACAAGGCAGCGCTGATTTGGGAAGGAGACCTCGGTGGCAGTAAGACGCTCACTTATCAACAGCTGCACCATGAGGTGTGCCGATTCGCCAACGTATTAAAGAAGCATGGTATTGAGAAGGGTGACCGGGTATGCATTTATTTACCCATGATTCTTGAGCTGCCAATTGCCATGCTCGCCTGTGCCAGGATTGGTGCCATTCACAGCGTTGTCTTTGGTGGTTTCAGTGCTGATGCGCTGAGGGATAGAATGCTGGACTGTGGGGCAAGAATGCTCATTTGTGCCGATGGTTATTATCGCAGCGGCAGGATAATCAGGAGCAAGGACAACGCCGACCA
>CAZMZA010000001.1:0-40154 GCA_964570635.1 uncultured Dehalococcoidales bacterium | reverse complement strand
GAGTAGGATAGTCCTTTCCCTGTTCTTTTTCATTTTGGTGGCACCCTTCGCCCTGCCGGTGAAGATGTTTTCCGACCCGCTAAGATTGAAATATCGAAGTAGCGAGTCCCACTGGCTTTCCAAGATAGTCAGTAGGGTCGACCTGGAACAGTCCAAGAAACAATACTGATGTATATATTAGGAATTTCTTGTTATTACCATGATGCGGCTGCGGCTCTATTAGAAGACGGGAAACTGATAGCAGCCGCAGAGGAAGAAAGATTTACCAGAATAAAACACGATTTTGATTTCCCTGAGAACGCTATAAATTTCTGCCTGGAACATGCCGGCATCTCAGGGGAGGACATAGATTATGTGGTCTTCTACGAGAAACCCTTCCATAAATTCGAGCGTATTCTGATGACGACGTTCCAGTCTTTCCCTAAATCGTGGAATGTTTTTCGGGAAGCAATGATGACATGGCTTTCCGACAAGCTTTGGGTGAGGAGTATTATAAGGGATAGGGTAGGGGTTGAACCCGAAAGGATTATTTTCGGGGAGCATCACCTTTCCCATGCTGCCAGCGCCTTTTACCCCTCCCCCTTTGAAGAAGCGGCAACGCTTACTGTGGACGGGGTCGGAGAATGGACGACTGCGACCCTGGGCGTAGGCAAAGGAGAAGATATCAGGTTGCTGAAAGAAATAAGGTTTCCCCATTCCCTCGGCCTTCTTTATAGCGTCTTTACTGCTTTTTTGGGTTTCCAGGTCAACGAGGGGGAATATAAGGTCATGGGAATGGCGCCTTACGGAGAGCCGAAGTACATTGACAAAATATACGCTAACCTCGTTCGGGTAGCCGATGATGGTTCTTTCTGGACGAATATGGACTATTTCTCCTACCACTATTCTGACGAAGGAATGTTTAATTCCAGGTTTGAAGACCTGTTCGGAAAACCGAGGGTCCCTGAGGCGCCTTTTTTTACTACTAACACCAGGTTCCCGTCTTACTTCGGCGATAAGCCGTCAAATTATGGAGAGCTTTGCCGGCAGAATGAGCATTACGCCGATATTGCCGCTAGTATTCAGAGAGTGACGGAGGAAATCTTACTGAAATTGGTAAATTCCCTGCATAAGGAGACAGGGTTGAAGAAGCTCTGTATCGCCGGGGGAGTCGGCCTGAATTCCGTAGCCAACGGCAGAATATTGCGGGAAACTCCTTTTGAGGAGCTTTTCATTCAACCATCGGCCGGAGACGGAGGAGGTGCCCTGGGTGCTGCGTTATACGCTTATCACGCGTTGCTGGGAAAGCCAAGAGCTTTTGTCCTGGAGCATGCTTACTGGGGAAAGGGATATTCGGAGGAAGCTATCAAGGAATTTCTAGATACCAACAATATTCCTTACCAGTACTTCTCAGATGAGGAAAAGCTGCTGGACAGGCTGGTAGATGATTTGGTGAACGGAAAAGTTGTCGGCTGGTTTCAGGGCAGATTTGAGTGGGGGCCAAGGGCACTGGGCAACCGCAGTATTCTGGCCGACCCGAGAACGGAAGAGATGAAGGACCTGGTGAATATGAAAATCAAGTTCCGTGAACCTTTTAGACTCTTTGCCCCGGTCATACCGGAAGAGAATACGGGGGATTTTTTCTGTGATGGCAGTAGCGCGGTAAAGCAGTTCCCCGCAAGGTACATGCTTTTGGTTTTGCCGCTGAAGGAAGACAGGGCAGAGACCATAAACGCGGTTAACCATATGGGAACGGGGAGGCTCCAGACGATTAGAGAAGAATGGAACCCGCGGTACTATCAGGTGGTGAAGAAATTCGGTGAGGCAACGGGGGTGCCCGTCCTGCTGAATACCTCTTTTAACCTGAGAGGCGAACCAATTGTCGCTTCGCCGGCCAACGCCTTCAATACTTTCAGCAAGAGCGGAATAGACGCACTGGTCTTGGAAAATTTCATGATAAGGAAGTAGGTGGTTACTCTTTGGCGAGAGGAGAGTAAGGTGAGAGCGATAAAAAGCTTTGTGTCTAGGTCAGGCATATTTGGCGAGCTGCTGGTGTTTCTCTGGCGGAGAAAACTGTGGTGGCTGATCCCAATGATAGTCCTTCTGGTGTTATTAGGTCTGTTATTGATTTTCGCCGGGGGCTCCGGGGTAGCACCGTTTATATATACGCTTTTTTAACATAAGGTTAGATATGAAACCTGATGAGATTAGCGCGGTCGTGCCGGCTCCTGTGGTTCAGCATATGGACATTTTTGTTTGCCCAGTGTGCGGTGGAGCTTTGAATGTGTCCGGTGATGGACGCGGGATAGAGTGTTCCAGGTGCAACCGCTCTTTCGGCTGCGAAAAGGGGATTCCTTTGTTATTCTGGCCCAATGAGTGGGACTCCAGAACGGATGTTACCGAGGTGGTAAAATCGTTCTACGAGGAACCCCCCTTTCCTGGCTATGAAGATATAGACTCGGACCGGAGCCTGAGACAGAAAGCCGAAAGGGGGATTTTCGCCCGTTTACTGGATGACCAAATCCCCTACGGGGCGAGGATACTCGAGGTTGGCTGTGGCACGGGACAGTTAAGCAATTTTCTGGGTATGACCTGGGGAAGAACCGTTTTTGGCACCGATATTTGCCTGAATTCCCTGAAGCTGGGCCAGGAGTTTAAGCAGAAAAATCAGACCGAAAATGTTGCTTTTCTCCAGATGAACCTGTTCCGGCCGGTATTCAGTCCAGAAAGTTTTGACCTGGTTATATGTAACGGTGTATTACATCACACCAGTGACCCGTTGACTGGTTTTAAAGCGATAACAAAAGTGGTCAAGAAGGGTGGGTTTATCGTAGTGGGGCTGTACAATACCTATGGCAGGATGCCTACTGACATCAGGCGTTTCATTTTCAGACTTTCGGGCAATCGTTTCCGGTTCCTTGATGCCCGCCTGAGAGACCAGAACCTTACCGGCGCCCGGAAGCATATCTGGTTTATGGACCAGTATAAGAATCCGCAAGAGTCTAAGCATACGATTGGGGAAGTACTGGGCTGGTTTGACCAGTGTGAGGTCGAGTTTATTAACAGCATACCGAAGTCTATGGCATTCGAGCCGTTCTCTCCAGATGAGCCGTTGTTTAAGGCAAACCCCAGGGGGACGGCGGTTGACCACTTCCTGGCCCAGCTGGGCATGCTGCTCGGTGGAGGCAGGGAAGGTGGGTTGTTTATAATGATTGGCCGGAAAAAGCCTTAATATAGGGAGGGACTGTGGAAAATAGTTCTCATAGGCTTACCCGCTTCAACGTCATCCTGGCCTTCTGCTTTATCGCCATCGGTTTACTGGCCAACCCGTGGTTACTGGGCTATCTGTTACAGCGTATTAATTTTTCACTTCAGACCATGCTCTTCATCGGCGCCTTCGAGATATTCTTCATCACCACCGGCCTGCTTCTCTATTTCAAGGGGAACACCCCGCAGGAAAGAAAGCATCTAGCTTTTGGCTATATTGCCGCAGTACTGGTGGTTCTCCTGATAGAAACCGGTCTGCATATCACTGATTTGGTAATCCACCGGGGTGAACAGCAGGGGGCAGTTTTTGAGGTGTGCCTCTTGTCACCCTACGAGGGAAAGGAATGGGCGGAGGCCTACTGGCAGGAGGTCTCTGAATTACGTTCAGACTATGAACCATTCCTGGGCTGGGACAGGGAGGAATATCACGGTGAGTATATAAATATCGATTCTGAAGGAGTCAGGAAGACCTGGAACCCGGAACACGCACCGGGGGAGGTACAGAATACCCTGTATGTCTTTGGTGGGTCAACCGCCTGGGGGATCGGTGCCAGGGACGATTACACCATACCCTCCCATCTATCCAAGCTGCTCGATAATAGCGGTTACGAGTTCGCTGTATATAATTACGGGGAGACCGCCTATACCTTTACTCAGGAAATCATTCACCTGGCGCTGTTATTAAGAGAGGGCCATAGGCCCGACTACGTCATATTTTACGATGGTATTAATGATGTTTACGCAGCTTACCAGTCCGGCGTTCCCGGAAGCACTCAGAATGTCTCTTTCATCAAGGAGCAGCTAAAAGCAGTTCTGTACCCACCGTCAGTATGGCAACAAATTGCTGGCCGGGCGTATCTTCTGTTAAGAGAACAATCCATGATTTATAGGGCGGTTGGGAAAATATCAGCCCTTTTTTCTCCAGAGTTTTCAGAGGTTGCGGCCAGGTATAATGACGAAGAATTACAGGTGCTATCTGATGGCATTGTTGAGCAGTACATAGAATCAATGGGACTCTTGGACCACCTGGCACAGGCGTACGGCTTCAAGTATACCTGTTTCTGGCAGCCGGTCATATTTACCGAAGAAAAACTGACCGATGAAGAGGCCACAGTAATAGACCCCAGGTTAAGGGACAAAGCCTTGAGCCAATGTTTCAGGAATACTGATGATTCTCTGACGGCGAAATCACTCCCTTATTTCTTCAATATTTCAGACGCCCTTGATGATAGGACAAAGACGTACTATATCGATTTTGCCCACTTATCAGAAGAGGGGAATGAGGTAGTTGCCACCAGGATATTTCACATATTTGAAGAGGAGTTTTTGCAGGAGTGATACCGGGCTTGACCCGTATCCCGTAAACCGGTGGCCGGTCGTCCAGGTATATCGCACTCCTTGAAAGTGACACGGTTAGTACCGGGGAGGGGAAAGGCTTTTGTCAGATAACAAAACTTCCACATATCGATTATTGCTGAGCGTAGTCATCCCGGCCAAGGATGAGGCTGACTCTATAGGCAGTCTTGTCCTCAAGGTTAGAGAGAGCCTCTCCGGGGTGGCTCACGAGATAATCGTGGTTGACGACGGGTCAAGGGATGAAACAGCCTGGCTCGCCCGGGATAGCGGGGCAAGAGTGTTTTCTCACCAGAGGAATCTGGGCAAGGGTGCGGCCATGAAGACCGGCGTGCAGCATGCCTCTGGGGGTGTGGTCGTCTTCCTCGACAGCGACGGAGCCCATGACCCGCAGGATATAGCGGGAGTAATCGCCCCCATCCTGGAGGGGAAAGCCGACCTCGTTATCGGCTCCAGGATTCTTCCCGGGTCGAAGGTTGCCACCTTCCCTTTGAGACGGAGGCTGACCAACAGCCTGGCTTCCCTGGTTATTTCAGTTGTTATCTCCTTTCTCCGGCCAATGGTAGCCCTGTCCAGAAGTTCGATGAAATGGATAAAAATAACGGACTGCACCAGCGGCTTCAGGGCCATAAAACAGGAGGCATGGCAGAGGCTTGGCTTGACTTCTCGGGGGTTTCAGATAGAGACCGAGATGATATATGAAGCAGCCAAGCGAAGGCTCATCATCAGAGAAGTTCCTATAAGCTGTAACTGGAGCAGCGAGGCATCCAGGCTATCTATTTTCCGAGACGGCTTGAAGACTTTAGCCTTACTGGCCGGGAGGCTTGTAAACGACGCCCGGAATAAAGAACGGTAAGTCTATGAAACTGTGCATGCTGAGCGACTACTCGGGAATCATGGATGAAGGGATGAGGAATACCGCCTTTTATCTGGAAAGGGGGCTGTCCCGTCATCATGAAATACTGCATCTTTCCCTGAAACCTTATCGCAGACTGCTTTCTCCGCGCTTCTGGGGGGAGATGAGGGCCTTTCGCCCCGACATTATCCACTTTATCCCCGGACCTACCATCAAGAGCTTTATCCTGGTTAAAGCCCTGAAAATGAACTGTCCAAAGGCAAAGACGGTGATGTCGGCCACCCTTCCCAGCCTGTCCCCCTTCTCCAGAAGGTTAGTCCCCTGGCTCAGGCCAAGTTTGATATTAACTCAGTCCCCGGAGAGCGAAGCCATGTTCACCTGCCTGGGTTGTCGGACCCGGTTTCTGCCCGGTGGCGTTGACACCGTTAAATTTGCCCCTGTCTCTGAGGAGACGAAGCATGAGCTGAGGCGGAAGTATCAGCTGGAGGCGCACAAATGGATTGTTCTGCATGTAGGGCCGATAAAGGGCGGGAGGAACCTCCTGCTCCTTAGCCAGATGCAGCAGGAAGAAGATACCCAGGTGCTCATTATCGGCAGCCTCAGTGTCCCGATGGAAAGGGAAGTTTACCAGAGCCTGGAGGAGAAAGGGTGCCTGGTGTGGCGGAGCTATTTTGACGATATAGCCGAAATCTACGCCCTCTCTGACTGCTACGTCTTCCCCACCATAGACAGGTCAAACTCGATAGAACTGCCCCTATCGGTATTGGAGGCCATGTCCTGTAATCTGCCGGTACTATCTACCCCCTTCGGGGCGTTGCCTCACCTCTTTGCTCCGGGTGAGGGTCTGAGCTTTGCCGAGAAGGAGGGAGACCTCATCCAGCTGCTCCGCCAGGTAAAAGAGGGCAGTATGAAGCCCAGGACCAGAGAAAAGGTCCTGTCCTACTCCTGGGAAGACATAGTTGAGCGATTAGAACAAATCTATCATGAGGTAGCCGGATGAAACCCGCTCGGAGTAAAACCACTGGGGGAAAGCCGCTCCTTATTTGCTTTGCTGGCATTGACGGTTCCGGCAAGACCACCCATGCTAAAAAACTGGTTCGCTGGATGCAGGGCCGGGGAATCCGGAGCAAGTATGTATGGAGTATCTTCGAACCCTGGTTACTGGGACCACTTATGAAACTGGGGCGCCGGCTTTTTCTGCGTGAGGAAGAAATGTTCGGAGACTATGACCGTTATTACCAGACCAGAAAAGAAATATTCCGATATCCCGGCATATTCGCTTTCTTTCACTACTGCTTCTTTGGTGAATACCTGCTCAGGTTCCTGTTCAAGGTAAGGCTTCCCCTGATGTGGGGCAGGAGTGTGGTTTGCGACCGCTATATTTACGATGTGGTTATTGGGCACGCCGCTAATTTGGATTATCCTAAAGAGAAGATAACGGCAACGATAAATCAACTGTTATATTTAATGCCCAAGCCTGATTTGGTATTTCTGATTGACCTGCCGGAAGAGCTGGCGTGGGCGCGGAAGGACGATATACCCTCCATCAGTTACCTGAGGAAGAGAAGGCAAATTTATCTGGATATAGCCGGGGAATATGGTACGTTTATGCTCGATGGCTCCAGGAGCCTGGCCGAGCTGGAAGAAGTGATACGAAACAGAGTGAGAGACTGTCTCGAAGAGAAGAAGTTGACATAAAAAGTCCCACAAATCCCGGGGGAGGGTAAGGACAAAGGAGGAACTGGCATGAAAGCATTCATTACTGGTATTACCGGTCAGGACGGTTCATATCTGGCAGAATTTCTGCTTTCCAAGGGATACGAGGTACACGGCATTATCAGAAGGGCCAGCACCTTCAATACCGTCCGTCTTGACCACCTGCTCTTTGATGGTCAGCGGGAAAAGAATATCGGGTTGTTTCTCCACTACGGGGATATGATTGACTCCTCCAACCTGAACCGTCTGCTGGAGCAGATTCAGCCCGACGAGATTTACAACCTGGCAGCGCAGAGTCATGTCCAGGTTTCCTTTGAGGTTCCGGAATATAGCGCTGAGGTGGACGGGTTGGGGGTATTGAGGTTACTGGATGCCATAAGAGAAACCGGGCTGAAGACAAAATTCTACCAGGCATCAACATCAGAACTCTTTGGCAAGGTAGTAGAGAGTCCTCAGAAGGAGACGACTCCATTCTATCCCAGAAGTCCTTATGCTGTTGCCAAGCTGTATGCTCACTGGATAGTCAGGAACTACCGCGAGGCGTATAACCTTTTCGCCTGTAACGGGATACTGTTCAACCACGACTCTCCGAGAAGGGGAGAGAACTTCGTTACCAGGAAGATTAGCCGGGGCATCGCTTATATACTGGCGGGGAAACAGGACTGCATCTACCTTGGCAATCTGGAGGCTAAACGAGACTGGGGCTTTGCCACAGAGTATGTCGAGTTTATGTGGAAGATGCTGCAGAATAATAAGGGGGAGGATTTTGTTCTCGGGACCGGTGAGACTCACAGCGTGAGGGAGTTCGTTGAAGAGGCCTTTTCTTATGCTGAACTCGACCCCGATAAGTATGTTAAGATAGACCCGAGATATTTCAGACTGACCGAGGTTGATGAGCTTGTTTCTGACTCAACCAGAGCCAGAGAGAAGCTGGGTTGGAAGCCAAAGGTTGCCTTCAAAGACCTGGTCAGGATTATGGTTGACGCCGATATGCGTGCCGTGGGCTTAAAACCTGTCGGCGAAGGAGACCAAATTTTGAAGGAGAAGTTCCCCCATAAGTGGTGGGAAGGCGACTAGACAGTGTTTGACAGAGTGTTTGTTCCCGGCGGCAATGGTTTTCTGGGCAGCAGCGTGGTGGAAAAACTGAGAGAGAGGGGGATTAACGTTATCTCCCTGTCGCTGAGGGATGGTATTGACTTCCGTAATTTTGCCATGACCAGGGAGCTGTTCCAGAAGGAGAGTTTCGATGCGGTGATTAACTGCGCTGCCTTTGTCGGCGGGATTCAGTTCGGCTATGAGCATCCCGGGGAGATTTTCTACAACAATATCCTGATGTCAACCAGCCTGATGGAGGCTTCCAGATTGACCGGGGTGAAGAGGTTTGTTAATCCAATCTCGAACTGTACCTATCCCGCCCGCCTGACCAAAGATTTCAGAGAAGAGGAGTGGTGGGATGGCCCGCTTGATGAGTCGGTTTTGGTTTACGGCTTTGTCCGGAAAGCCAGCTGGGTGCAGAGCTGGGCTTATAATAAACAGTACGGCTTTGAGACCATCAACCTCATCTTGCCCAATATGTATGGCCCGGGTGACCATTTTGACGAGACCCGCTCCCACGCTTTGGGTGCCTTGATCATGAAGTTCGTGGAGGCGGAGAGGCAGGGTCTCCCCCAGGTTACGGTGTGGGGTAGTGGTAGGCCGGTAAGGGAATGGCTCTATGTGGGCGATGGTGCCGAAGTCCTTATCCGTGCCCTGGAAGTAGAACCGATGATAGAGCCAATCAATGTTGGCGTGGGCAAGGGCATCTCCGTTCTGGAGCTTGCCCAGGTGATAAAGGAGATAGTAGGGTATGAGGGGCGGATAGTCTTGGATAAATCGAAGCCGGACGGAGCTCCCCATAAAACGATGGACACTGGCCGGTTAAAAGAAGCCTTCGGCTGGACGCCTCCGACAAGCCTGAGGGAGGGGATTGAAAAGACCGTAAACTGGTATCGTGAGCACTACAAATAATGAGGTAACGGCGTGAAAACGGAGAAGATAGTCGACGGGGACCTGGTTCTGGCGGTCATAGTCAGGGGCACTGATTGGGAGAAGGGGCTGAATTTTGTCACCTCGGAAGAGGACTATCAGCAGGTGGGGATATGGGGCTATGATGAGGGGCAAGGATTAGCCCCGCATGTCCACCTGAATGAGCCGAGAGAGGTGTTGCATACCCAGGAGGTCGTTTATGTTAGAGAGGGGAGTATTAGAGTGGACATCTATACCACGGGCAGGGAGTTTTTGAAATCGGTTGAATTGGGGGAAGGGGACACTATTATCCTGCTGAATGGCGGTCATGGTTATGAGGTGCTGCGGGATAATACCAAGGTGCTGGAAGTGAAAAATGGCCCCTACGTCGGAGCGGAGAGAGACAGAGAGAGGATATAGTCTTGATAGACAAGATGGAGAAGCGAATCAACCAGGCTGAGCCTTGGCTCGGTGAGGAGGAAAAGCGTGCCGTAATGGAGTATCTGGACTCCGGCGGCTGGCTGACCGAATTCAAGCGTACTGAAGAGTTCGAGCAGATGATTGCCGGTTACGTTGGCAGCAGATATGCCTCGGTGGTTAATAACGGCACGGTGAGCCTGCTCATTGCCTTTATGGCTCTGGGCATCGGAAGCGGGGATGAGGTCATCGTCCCCGATTACACCATGATTGCCTCGGCTAATGCTGTGGTCCTGGCCGGGGCTACAGCTGTCCTGGTGGATATCAACCCCGCCAATCTGTGCCTTGACCTTGATTTAGTGGAGAAAGCCATCACCCCCAAGACCAAAGCCATCGAGCTGGTCAGTATCAATGGTCGCTACCCCGATATGAACCGGGTGCTGGACTTAGCCCGCAAGTATAATCTATATCTTATAGAAGATGCTGCCCAGTCCTTAGGCTCCAGATTTCAGGGCAGGCACCTGGGTACCTTTGGGGATGTGGGCAGCTACTCCTTCAGCTTTCCTAAGATTATTACCACCGGGCAGGGGGGTGCTTTGGTTACCGATAGTGAGGACCTGTATCACATTATAGAGGAGATAAAGGATTTTGGACGGCCCCGAAGCGGGGTGGACTATCACGAGCGGATGGGGTTCAACTCAAAGTTTACTGATATCCAGGCGGTGATTGGTATTGAACAGATGAAAAAGCTCCCCTGGCGGGTGGACCGGAAGAAGGAGATATACCGCCTTTACCATGATTTATTGAAGGACATCTCGGGGATAAGTCTTATCGACACCAACCTAGAGGATACTTCTCCCTGGTTCATTGATATCCTGGTGGAGGGTGGACGGAGGCATGACCTGGCTTCTTTCCTGAACGAGAAGGAGATTGGCAGCCGCCCCTTCTATCCTGCCATTCATACCCAGCCCCCTTACTCCCACATCAAGGGTGATTTCAAGAACTCGGTCTATGTTTCGGAGAGGGGACTGTGGCTTCCCTCCTCCTCCTTTTTAAGTGATGAGGATGTGGAAAGGGTGTGCCGGGAAATAGCGAACTTCTTTAGAGGCTAGCCTGGCCGGAAGACGACCCGCGTATCAGTTTATCAGGAGGCAATGAAAGTTTGAAGGTTGCCCTGGTTAATCCTCCTCTTGAGGAAAGTCGGGAGAGGCAGTATGCCCGGATGAAGGAGCCGCACCTCGGGCTGGCCTACCTTGCTGCCTGCCTGGAGGAGAAGGATATAGCGCCAGTGGTGATAGATGCCAAATTTGAGGGCATAGGTTTCAGCCAGGTTATGGAGCGGCTGAAGGATGAGAACCCTGACCTTATTGGCTTAACCGCCTTTACCCCCGAGATAGAAGATGCCGCCCATCTGGCTACTGAAGTAAAGAGGGGACTGCCTCAGGCGGTGGTGGTGGTCGGGGGAGCTCACGTTACGGCTCTTCCCCGGCAGAGCCTGGAGGAATTCCCCTGTTTTGATTTCGTCGTCTATGGGGAGGGGGAGATAACCCTGTACCAGCTTGCCCTGGCTCTGGAAGGAAAGCAGGCCATGAAGGAGGTAAACGGTCTGGCTTTCAGAGAGGGCGGCGTTCAGGTTAACCCGCCGCGCCCTTTCTTAAGCCGGCTTGACGAACTACCCTTTCCGGCCTGGCATTTATTTCCCAGGTCAAATCAATACCCCATAGAGACCTCCCGTGGTTGCCCTTTTCGTTGCCATTTCTGCTGCCGTATCACCGGCAATAAGATAAGACTGAGACCGCCACAGAGGGTGGTTGAGGAAATGGAGGAGGTCTATAACCGTTTTCACCCCAGGCACTTCACCTTCAATGATGAAACCTTCGGGGTGAATCACCGCCACGCTAACGAGCTGCTGAATCTGATGATAGAGAGAGGGATACCAAGCAGGGTTAGGTGGAATATCACCACCAGAGTGGATGTGGTGAACCTCGAATTGATGATTAAGCTGAAGGAAGCCGGGTGCACCTCTCTCGGTTTTGGCATTGAAAGCGGTAATCAGCAGATACTGGATTCTGTGGGGAAGGGGATAACCCTGGAGAAAGCAGAGCAGGCGGTGGCTATGGCTAAGAGGGCAGGACTCCGTACCAACAGCTTTTTCATACTGGGGCACCCCTATGAAACGAAGCAGAATATCCACGAAACCCTGGACTTTGCGGCCAGGCTGAATACCACCCGGGTAAACTTTGGCATAATGGTTCCCTATCCCGGTACCGAGATTGCTCATATGGTAGAGCGGGGAGAGGGAAATTACCGCCTGCTCTCAACGAAATGGTCAGATTATGGTAAGCAGGTGGGCAATGTCCTGGAGCTGACCAATCTCTCCAGGGCTGAGCTGGAGAGATTGCAACTCTGGGGCTATATAAGGTTCCACCTGCATAATTTCAGTCCGGCTAAACTGGTCCGGCTGATAAGGGAGGCAGGATTCAAAGCCATCGGGGTATATGTAGCCAGCCTTCTGCGAAGGCGGTTGGCCAGGTCAAGACCGTAGGCGAGGAATGACTTTGCAGGAAGGTAGCTTGAGCCGCGAAACACAAAGCCCAAAGGTCTCCATAATATTGCTCAACTGGAACGGGCTGGAGGATAGCCTGGAGTGCCTGGAGTCCCTCAGCAAGGTAACCTATCCTAACTACGAAGTCATCATGGTGGACAATGCTTCCACCGGAGAGGACGTTAAGGTGTTCCGGGAGAAGTATGGCGATTATATCCACATCATTGAAAACGACAGAAACTATGGCTACGGCAGGGGCTTTACTATCGGTGTGAAGAAGGCTTTCGCCAGAGGTGCGGAGTATGTCCTGTTGCTGCATAATGATACTGTAGTCGCCCCCGATTTTCTTGATAAACTTGTGAGGGTAGCCGAAGACCGCCCGGAATATGGCATACTGTCCCCGGCAAATTATTCCTATGACCAGCCGGATAAAATCCAGCATGCCGGGGAGAGGGCAAGGTGGTTTGGACTGAGAGCAATTGAAGTGGCCAAGCTAAATGGTGAGGAAGACGTGCGGGAATGCACCTGGGCACCTCTGGCCTGTCTCCTGATGGAGAGGGGGAAGGTCACCAAGATGGGGGTGCTCCCGGCGATGGAGGAGTATTTTCTCTATGGTGACCCGATTTGGCACCTCTGTGCTCTGAGGGCAAAGCTAAAAATCGGCTGTGTCCTGCAGTCTAAGATATGGCATAAAAGCTCTCAGAGTCTGCAGAGAGCTGGCTGGAACCGCATGAAGTGGATTCTACGGGATAACCTTATCCTGCGCTACCGCTTCCTGAGCCTTAAGAATCTCAGGGGTCTTACTCTAACCCAGTTCGTCTTCTTTGCTTCCTGGTTGTTTATCTTTCGCCCTCCTGACTTCATAAGACTCATAATCCGTGGCTTTCAGGGAAATATGAAGCTCAAGAAAAACTAGTCGGTCCTGGGGAGTGTTGAGAAAGGACGAAATAGAAATGTCTTTTGAATATATGGGGCTACCCAGAATAATCGCCTACAAGCCGAAGCTTTCCTGGCTTTACCGTCCGCTCTATTTCTCTCTGGCTCATCTAATGCTCATGAAAATGCCACTTATAGCACAGAAGGTATTCAGGCTTTCGGTTGACGAAAGGCTGGTTGCCTATTCTTTTTGCCTTGCCAGCATCCCTCTGGAACGGCAAAAAATCCTCGATGTGGGCTGCCACGGCAGCCCGTTGCCCGTAGAACTGGCCAGCCTTGGCCATGAGACCTATGGCATTGACGTTCTGAAATACGGACTCAGGCACTCCAATCTCACTGTTATCCAGGGTGATATTTGCCGGATGCCCTTCGCCGACAAGTGTTTCGATATAGTAACGGCTATTTCCACTATAGAGCATATAGGTTTGGGGCGCTGGGGTGACCCGGTCTGGCATGCGGGTGATAGAGAAGCTGTTAGCGAAATGAAACGGGTTTTGAGAAGCGGCGGGCAGTTAATCGCCAGTGTCCCTTTCGGTAAGAGAGCTGTTGTCGTTTCCAGGGGAACGCCCCTGCATCGTGTGTATGATTTCAACGGACTGATGGAGATATTTCAGGGACTGGAAGTAAGAAGGGTGTCCTACTTTGTTAAGAAAAGGGAGAACTGGCTTCCTGCCTCTTTGGAAGAGGCAGGGGAGGTTGAAGCTGACGAGGAGGTAGAAGCTCAGGCTATAATCCTGGCTGAGAATGTCTAGAGGCAGAGTGAGATGAAGATTCTGATGGTGCTAATGGACCGGCGTTCCGGGATGTTTCAGTATGCCGTGCTACTGGCTAATGCTTTATCCAAGAACAATGAAGTGGTGGTCATTGCACCGGTAGGGGTGGAAGAGGAGTTTTTCGATAAGGCGATAAGGCTCATCCCGCTTCACGTAGGGGATACCAAGAAGAATTTCGTTCTGAACACCTTGAATGTCCCCCGAATGTTTAAGTTTCTAAGCGTGGTAAAGAGGGAGCGGGCGGATGTCATCCACTTCCATAATCCATATGTTATCTGGCCCTGTCCTTTCTTGCCGTTATTGCGGCGGTATAGCATGGTCAGCACTCTGCCTGATGGAGAACTGCATCCCGCAGGGGAGCGGTGGGACAAATTCATAGCCAGAAAAATGCATATCGCTTATTCCCGCTGCTTGATTGTTCTCAGCCAGCATGATAAACAGGTGCTGGAAAATCAGGGGGTGAGGAACAGTTGCTTCGTTATCCCCCACGGAGTGAATTCGCTATATTCGAAATATATTAGGAGCGATATTCCGGAGACAAACAGCGTACTTTTCTTCGGGGGCATCATTGACCGGAAGGGACTGGGTTATCTCATAAAGGCGGCCCCGCTCATTTCGAGGAGCATACCTGATGCTAAGATAATCATAGCCGGGCCGGGGGATATGGGGAGGTATATACCGCTACTCAGGGCCGTGCCCAATATCGAGGTGCATAATCGATTCGTCCCGCACGAAGAAGTAGCTCCATTATTCCAGCGGGCCAAGGTAGTCGTCCTGCCATACACGGAGAAGGTATTCTCAGGGGTAGTCCCCCTTGCCTATGCCTTTGGCAAACCCGTCGTGGTAACCGATATGGTGAGCGGATTTGTCGAGCCGGGAGAGACCGGGCTTATCGTTCCCCAAAGGGACGAGAAGGCCCTGGCTGAGGCGATAGTAAGGCTCTTACAGGATGAGGAGCTGAGAAGGACGATGAGCGAGAACTGTCTTTCCAAGTTGAAGAACGAGCTGAGTTGGGATAGAATTGCCGAGGAAACTATGCACGTGTATGAGGAGTCAATGAGAGGCTAGGCGATTGGTGGCAGGATAAAGATAGCTTTATGAATAACAGGCTTTGGCTTTCTTTGATAGTGATATCCATCGTAATCCCTCTTTCCCTTGGTTTATCATGTCGTGAGGAGAGGGATTCTACCGAGCACACAAATGCTCATGAGTCGTGGGCTATTAAGGAAGCAACGAATCCCCTCATCAAGGCACCCTCGGCGTGGTTTGATAGATATCCAGAGCACCCGGTGGTGCTGAAGATAGGGGATACTTATTACATGTACTTCCATGCCGGCAGGATAGATATGGGCTGGCATATAGGCTTGGCTACAAGTCATAGCCTTCGGGGTCCCTGGACAGTGCTTAGTCAGCCAGTATTGGCTCCCACTCCCGGTGCCTGGGACAGTGGTGAGGTCGCCTGTCCCTACGTCATGAAGGAGGGGGAGCACTTTTATATGTGGTATTCGGGGTATGGCGCAGATGGTTGGGCTATAGGTCTGGCTATGGCCTTGGCTCCAGAGGGACCGTGGCTGAAGTATGTCGGTAATCCTTTACTCGAAGGAGGCTGGCTTGGTTCAGTGCAGGAGGTCAATGGTACCTATTATATGTGGCGCGACCCAGATACCACTGAAAGGCAGGTGGTACTGGCCACGGCTCCACAGCCGGAAGGTCCCTGGAGAGAGCAGGGGGTTGTCTTGGCTGCCGGTCCTACAGAAAGCTGGGACGGATACGGGGTCAGCGGTGAATGCGGCGTCGTTTATTATGAGGGTGTTTTCCATATGTTTTTCCCCGGCTCAAGCGAACCTCCCCCCGATATAATGCAGCCTACGGAGATAGGCTATGCTACCAGTGGCGATGGCATTGGTTGGTCCAAACATCCCTTAAACCCTGTAGTTAGTCGGGGAGGGGAGGAAGAATGGGACTCCTATCGGCTTTCCGAAGCCGGGGTGCTTCTTGAAGATGGTATCTTCTATGTCTATTACACCGGTATTCATTATCAGGAAGGGGCAACTACTCCTACCGAGGGCATTTGCCTGGCCAGTATTCGGGTCTTACAGCTCATAGAAGAGTAGCGGATAGAATGCAGTCGAAATCTACGCTGAAATTAGTTTTCGCCATCTACTTTCTACTGATGGCTCTGGTTTTCTACCTGCTGAGGAATTCGGCCCCAAGCGGTTATGAGGTGTCTCTCTACGAGAGCACGCCGCCTCTGACCTGGGTTCTTCTAGTCGGAGGCATTGTCCTCGGCTTGGGTATCATCGTCCATCAAGCCCTCACCAGAAGCAAAGGAAACCTGTGGCTAGCCGGCTTCTTTCTCCTGATACTGTCAAACTTCATGGTGGTCGCGCTACCGGCTCTCAGGGGGTATTTCGCCTGGTGGATGGGAGACCCGATGGCTCATTTCGGGATAATAAAGGACGTGGTATCCCTGGGCGATATTGGTCAGACCAACACCTATCCTGTTACACATGTATTTGTGGCACAGGTTATCTCTATTACGGGTATATCAGAAATAACGGTGGTGAGATATTTTCCCGCCTTCGTTTCAGTTCTTTATATGCTTTACATTTACCTCCTGGGCACGGTCATTCTGGAGGAGAGGGGGCAGAGGTTAATGGTGGCGGCGGCGAGCGCCACCATGCTCTTCGGTATTTTCCAGGGCACGGTATATCCCCACGCTCTGGCCCATATCCACCTTGTCTTGATAATTTACCTTTACTTCAAAAGCTCTCGGAGTCCCGCCCTGGGCTACAGTGTGCCTTTCCTCTTCCTCTTGGTGGTACACCCCCTGGTGCACTCCCATTCAGCGTTGATTCTGGCCCTATTCCTGATGAGCATGGAACTGATAAAGGAAGTCCACCGGAGGATTAGCCGGAAAACAACCGGTGCCCCAAGCCTTCCCTTGGGCCAGGCGCGGCCAAGTCCAGCTATACTATCAGCTGTAGTCCTTTTCGTCTGGTTTTCCTCCTTTGTAGTTTTTGGGAGGCAGCTTCGTACTATTTTTAATGTTCTGATGGGTATAGCTACAGAAAGCCCCTATGTTCAGAAGGCACAGGAATTTGTGCAACTGGATATAAGGTCCTTAATTGAGTATGCTCTAAAGTCGTTTGGCCCTCAAATGGTATATTTTGGATTATCCATGATTGCGGCGGTAATAATTCTAATCTGGGTGTCAAGGGGCAAGATGAGATTAGGGGTCACCTCCTACTTAATTGTTTGGTGTTTTGTGGGAGAACTGGCTGCCGTTTTCCTCTTCTGGACCCATCAGACCGGGTATATAACGAGGGCTCTGATGATGGACAACTGGATATTTCTAACCCCGGTATTTGTTGGCTTTATCCTGTATGAGGCGGCGGTGAGATTGCCTTGGCGCAGAATTTTCCAGATAGCGGTTCCAGTGATAATCATAACCCTGACCTCACTGACATCGGATTATGGTTTTCACCGTTCCCCCTGGGTTTTTCAGATTAACAACCAGATTACTTACGCGGAGGCCCAGGGTACAGAGTGGCTCCTTTCTCACCAGGCCAAGGGGAAAAGGTTTGCCGGGCTGGGTTTCCACGATTCCCTTCCCTATATGATATTGGGCTTTCAAGACGCTATTAAGGAGCCGGACGTCTGGACATCTATGGACCGAATAGTCACCTACTACGAAACAGATATCCCGGCTCACTTTGGTTACCCTGATGTCTTTGGTGAAGAGCTCGCTGACGAGCAATATGTGATTATTACGGAGCGATTCAGAGCCGCCCTCACCGAGCCAAAGCTGCAAGAGAGTAGGGTGGTCGTCCCCCAGCTAACACGATTTCCATGGGAGTTCGATATGGCAGATATGGAGCGGCTAAAGGAAGACCCTACGGTGAACGAGTTATATTCCGCTGGGGCAATGAGTGTTTACTATATTATCCCGGTACGCGCGTGGTACGCTCGCTGAAGTCAAGCTGATGCGGGGACTCTTTAAATGAAGATATTGCAGATTACGCCTTATTTCTACCCCAGTCCTCGAGGGACAGAGCTTTACACCTATAAGCTCAGTGAAAACCTGCTGAAGCTGGGGCATGCGGTGGACATTCTGACCATAAATTCGGAGAACGTCGACAAAGAGGAGGTACTGTGGGGGAAGAGCCGGGTCTATCGGTGCTCCCTGGATTTCAGGTATAGCCGGGGGGAATTCTCTTATGAATTCGTGAAGGGGATTCTGAAGGCAACGGACTACGATCTGTATCATGTTCAGATACCCTTTGCCTCCGGACTTGAGGCGACAATCGTTGCCGCCGGGCGCAATCACATTCCACTGGTAGCCACCCACCACGGCCAGAGCTTCGAAGGTACACTCTTGTACCGCATGATAGTCAAGTCCTACGATGCATTCTTTACCAGCCTGGGCATCAGGTTTATAGACCGAATAATATTCTTTGCCCGGAGCTATAGTGATTCCCTAAGGGTGAGCCCCGGCATCAGAAAGAAGTTCCGGGTTATCAGGCCAGCGATTGACGTCGAGCGGTTCTCACCATCGGCGGAGACGGCTGAGCTAAGAAGGAGGTTAGGTTTTACCCCTGAAGAGAAGATAGTCCTGTTTGTCGGCGGGCTCTCCAGTTGGGACCGGAGGAAGGGGGCCCACTATTTGATCGCAGCCATGGCTGAGGTAGAGAAGAAAATCCCTGCCGCTAGATTGGTTATTGTCGGCGGGGGTGAATTGGTTCCCGAGTTAAAACGGTTGGCAAACCATCTGGGATTAGAGAGCCAGGTCTTCTTTGCCGGTCCGGTCTACGGTGAAGAGCTGTCCCGGTATTATGCCATGTGTGACCTTTTCGTGCTGCCCTCTATTCATGAACCATTCGGGCTGGTGATACTTGAGGCGATGGCTTCAGGTAAGGCGGTGATTGCCAGTGATATCCCCGGCGCCAGAGATAATGTCAGACACGGGGAAACTGGCTTGAAAGTCCCCCCAGCGGCTCCCCCTGCTTTAGGAGAGGCTATCAGCTACTTGCTGGGGGATGATGAACTTAGAAACCGGATGGGGCAGAACGCCCGGAAGGAAGCTGAAGGTCGTTCATGGGAGGAGGTGGCTCAGGAAACGGTGAAGGCTTATCATGAGGTATTGAAGTGAACATCAGGCTCAGGGATGAACTTCCGCTAATAGGTATACTCTCCGTCTTGCTTGTCATTCTAGTCATCTTTGTTCCTTCGAATGCCTTGAGAGCTATCTTGGGGCTTCCCTTTGTTGCCTTCTTCCCCGGTTACTGCCTGCTTGCCATCTTCTTCCCCAGAAAGAGGGACATAAGTCTTCTGGAAAGGGTAGCCATTAGCTTTGGTCTGAGCATTGCTGCCTTTCCCGTAATAGGTGTCATCTTCTATTACACTCCCTTGGGTTTCACACTTCATGCCAGCCTTTACACCCTGGCTTTCCTCATATGCACCATGTCAACGATAGCTTGGTGGCGGCGGAGAAAGCTACCTGTTGAGGAGCGCGCCATAATCAACTTCCATATCCCTCTGCCACCATACCGGAGATTGATGGGTCGAGAAAAAGTTCTGGACATTGTCCTCGCTGTAGCTATCCTCTTGGCTATTACCTCTGTGATTTACACTGTAGTCTTTCCCAAGGTGGGCGAGAAGTTTACCGAGTTCTACCTTATCGGTCCGGAGTCCAGAGGTATCAGTTACCCTATTGAAATGAGGGTGGGGGATGAGGCAATGATGGTGGTGGGGATAATTAACCGTGAGGGTAAAGCCGTGAGTTATCGGGTAGAGCCGAGGATAGACGGGGAAGAGGTGGGGGAAAGCTGGTCGGTGAGACTCGAAAATGGAGAAAAAGTGGAGCATGAAATGTTTTTCTCAGCCCCTGAGGCTGCAGGCAATAAGCGGGTAGAGTTTGTCCTGTATGAAGAAGACGAGCTTCATGACTCACTCTATGTCTGGGCTCATCTAAGGGGAGAGGGGGAGGAATTCGTTGAGTTCTATCTGGCTGAATATCCCAGGGAGGTGGCAGTAAACCAGCTGGCCACTGTAAGGGTAGTAATAGTGAACCATAATGCTGAGGTGGCTGAGTGGAAGGTAGACGTCTGGGAGAGCTGGACAGAAGAGTACCGCTCAGGATTTTCCGTAAAGCTCGCTCCTGAGGAGAGGTATGAAGGCGAAATAAACTTCCGTCCACCTTACCCTGGGAAAAATCAAAGGTTGATTTTCCAGCTGTTAGAGGGTGGGGTGGGCAACCCCGGGGTCGGTGAGCTTATCGGCATAAGTTCCTTTTGGTTGAACGTCGAATGAGGTGTTAGTGTGAGCAAGGTCTTGGTACTGGGCATAGACGCTATGGATATAGACCTGCTCAGCAGGTTTGAGGACAGGTTGCCTAATTTCCGTCAGCTCAAGAGCCAAAATCCGGCTATCAGATTGACCTCGGTCTGTCCGCCGGATACCCCGACTGCCTGGGCTAGCGCCTATACCGGCTTAAACCCGGCCCAGCACGGAATCATCTACTTCGTTGACCCTCTGGATAAGGTCAGCATTCTGGCTAGTATGGATTTGAGCAGTGACCCTATCCGTGGCAAGACCTTCTGGGATGTTGCCGGTAGCGAGGGCAAGAGGTGTTGCGTCCTTTTTCCCTTCCTGGGATACCCGGTCTGGGAGATAAATGGCATCATGGTAGGACGGTCGACCAATAGATATAACAAGGGCGCTTTGGTTCAAATCTCACCTCCGTCTCTTCAAGGGCAGTACGACCTTTCCTCACTCAATCCCATCTTTACTGTCCCCCAGAAGAGGCGTTACCCATCATATATTGAGGCGTATCGTCGCCTCCTCCAGGCGGAAAAGGGGTTCGGCTTGCAGATGTTGCGCCGGGAGAGCTGGGACATCTTCTTCCTTTATTCCTCTGCCCTGGACTGGCTGGGGCACAACCTGTGGTCGTATTTTGATGAGAGTGACCCGGCATACCCCGGGGACAACCCCTTCAAGGCTGTTTTCCCTGAGTTCTATCAGCTTTATGATGACATGCTGGGAGACTTCATTGCTGAGGCAGGTTCGGACACTACGGTTATTATCTTCAGCGACCACGGATTTACTCAGCGACCGGCTAAATTACTTAACATAAATGAATTACTCAGGGACGAAGGGCTATTGGTTCCCAGGATGAAGAGGGGAGACCTGAGAAGTCCGGCATATGCCTTGGAGATGTTCAAGAGGGGGCTGGTAAGCGTGGTCAACCGTACTGGAGCCGGGGCAACCACCATGTGGCTGGTCCACCACCTTCCTGCCTTGAGGCGCAGATTTACCCTTCCCCAGTCCATAGATTGGGAGAATACCCCCGCCTATATCTCTGACCTTTCCGGGATAAAGGCCTATTCCTATGGGGGTATTATCATTGCCCGGGATAAGCTGGGAGGAAGGGACTATGAGCAGCTGAGAACGTATCTCATCAGTGAGATTGGGGGAATGAAGGAGCCGGGAAGTGGCGAGCCGCTGGTGAAATGGATTTGTCGCCGTGAGGAGCTATATGCCGGCCCTTATCTTGCCAAGTATCCTGATATTGTCTTCCAGCTTAAGGATGACTATGGAGCTGGCTGGTCAATATATGAGCCTCTTATCACTGATAGCCCGACTCATAATATTCAGCCGGGGACTCATAAGGCTGACTCAGCCGTGCTCTTGGTGTCCGATGCCCGGGGGAGAAAAGTAGTCAAGAAAGATTCAACCCTGATGGATATTGCCTGTACGGTATTGAGTCTTCAGGGGATTACCCCTCCCTTTCCCGTAGATGGGGAAAGTCTCTTGGAAGCGGATTAGGTCTGCTCTATATCTATTCTCTTCCTTCTACTAAATGTTCTTATCAACCACCAGCCGACCCATAGGGTGGCAATCCCGTGCCCCACGAGCCAGCTCAAACCGGCACCAGTAAGACCGGCGTTCATCACCAGAGGATAGGCAATACCTATGGTGACGGCTGAAACGAAGACGGAGAAATAGATAATCGTACTCACCTGAAGCTGGACCCTCTTTATGGTTAGATAGGTCTCATTAAAAGTATAGGGAATGGCAGATAGAGCAACCAGCCAGAAAATCCACAGGGCTTGTTGCGAATATTCCCTGCCGAAGAGGAGCAAGATTTCCCGGCCAAAGATAAAGCAGATGGCTAGGGCTGGAAGCAAAAGGGCAAAGGTGAAAGCAGCGCTCCTGATTGAAAGGAGGCGCAGCCTTTCCGGGGTATGAGAGCCCTCTACGAAGAGGGAGGTGGCTACTAGCAGTGAAAGGCTGAATAACAGTGAGCCGGTTCTAAAGCCGATGTAAAAGTAGGCGTTGGCCTCCGCTCCCAGCAGGGCCAGGACCATCAGGGGCAGGATATATATCGGGGCGGTACCAGCCAGATTGGCAATATAGTTGCCAAAAGAGAAACGGGACATTTCATTCATAATCTTCCTGTGGATGGTAGGGGAGGGGCGGTAGCCGGGGCTTACCTTGATTAGCAATATGTTCCCCGCCAGTATGCCCAGGCACAGGGCGATGGTCCAGGAAGCCCAGATTCCGGTGACATTGAAGGATACCAGGGCTATGACCAGGGGTATCCTGACTACAGAGAAGACCGCTTGTTGCACCCAACCATACTCCGGACGGCGTAAGGCAGTAAAAACCTGTAGCTGTAATAGGCTTATGACCCCGGCTGCAGCGGCAACTACGAAGAGAATAAAAAGATATATTCCTCTTAATAGCAGAAGGTCAGGTGACCAGAGAGGTAGCCCGGCGATAAAAATAAGGGACAGGACTACGGCGGCAAGTCCAGAGAAAGTGAAGCAGGAATTAATCATCCCTCTGGTATCCTTGGCGTGAGGCAGGAAGCGGATGAGCCCCAAATCGAACCCGGCGCTGGAGATAAGGGACAATAATCCCGAAGCTGAGACTAGAGCTGCCGCCACGCCTACATCGAAATTAGAATAGTATCGCGCGGCTATTACCCAGAATATAAAAGTAAGGAAGGCAGAGGAAAAACTTATGAGTATTAGAATGATGGAGTTGCGATATAAAGGGGAACGTAGCTGCTGTATGCCGAATCTTACGGCTGCTTCAGGATTTACTAAGCCTTCCTTCCAATCCATGAGCCTTTAAAAAGATGGTCTCCCCAGTTTCCCGACTGCGTCCCGCAAATAGGTGGCTTTACTCCACAATTTATGTCCACCCTTGAGTGATATGTATCAGGCCTACCTCTAAACTTGTGCTGGTTCCTCCGGTGGCGCCGTTGGCGTGGGAGCATAGAAGCTGAGCGGGGGCGGCACCATCTCCACTGGGGATGTGCTCCGGTGCGGTAATAGTTCCAGCTAAAGAGCCATTAACGTAAAACTCCACGGCTGTATGGGGGACTAATCTTATCTCAACGTAATTGGTTCGGCCGGATTTTATAGTTCCCAGACCTACTGTTCCCCGGCTGGTACCATAACTCTCCCCGGTCATGGTAAGGTTGTCTATCTGTATACCAAATCCCTTCTCGGCAAGCTGACCAATAAATATAGACTCCTTGAGCTGAACAAAGCTCTGGGCTTCAGCATCGGAAGTTCTGCGGGTGGCATTGAAACTAAGTATCAGGGGGTAATCCCAGCTAATCCACTGGGAGTCGAGGCTGCCATCGTTGAACCCGGATAGACCTATTCTCCTGACAGCACTTGAACCGGCGGCGGTTCCGGTCTTTAGAGTCTGAAATGTGGTGCTTTCTTGGGCTACTGTACCCGAGCCCATAGTAGCGTGAGTCCACCCACCGGTTGAGCCTATGCTGAGTGACTTGGGGAGAGGGGACTTAAGCCCGGGATTGTCAGACACTGTATTTGAGCATGAGCACAGCTGAAGGAGCTGTAGCCCCATCAGTGATGAAACGAGCACGATGGCTAAGGTAATACCTACCAATCTCAAAGTAGGTCTCTTCATGGCTGACAGCCTCCTATCTCGGTCTCTGAATTCTGTCCGGTATTCTGAGACTTCCTGAATTACCGCTGTGACTTTGTCTTCTTCCTGAGCTTGATTACCTGCTCAAACCTCCTCAACCCCGGGTCGTCATTTATCGAAAACCAGTATTCATAAGGTATGAGCACCTTAAACATCCGGCCGCTTCTGGCCACTTCTTTGAACAGGGTCCTCTCTATCTTTATTGCCCCTTTGCTGGTATCGAGTGCTTTGACCAGGGGGAAGGCATCACGGCTGATGGCGCTGACTCCTATATAGGAGTCTTTCCTGATAAAGGGTTTCTCGGAAAAGTCTACCACCCTGCCGTTTTCCTCACAGACTTCTCCCCACGGATAGATTGTCCCGGGAACGCAGACCACCACCACCTGGTAGCCCTTCTCCATGACGGCCCTAATAACCTTCAGGAAGTCCCGGGGAAAGCCGTCATAGGCCACTATCTGGTCATCGGGGTAGTGCATGATGAACGGGCTCTCTATATTGCCATTGATTATGGCTTCTTTTATTGAGCCTCCGGTTCCTAGCTTGGTGTGCTCAATGGAGTATCTATTTCGTGTCCCGAACCTCTCCCCCTGGCCGAAGAACTGTGAAATGGATTTGCCCCTGTAGCCATCGTCTATCAAGAAGCAAAAATCGGAGAAACCCTGCTTTCTCCATAGATCAAAGGTGTACTTGCTTAACGGTTGCCCGCCGATTTCCACCATGTGCTTGGAGAGATTGTCCCGGGTAATGTGAAGCAGCCTTGTCCCCTCTCCCCCCATAGGGAAGATAACCTGGAACTCCTGCGCTTCCCGGACATCAACCTCCTTTAAGTCCAGCTTTTCGTCGGGACTGATATAAAGGTGCTCCCCAGCTTTGGCATAATTCAGCTTCAGCTCTTCCTCGGTGGATATGGGCAGGTCAAAAAGCTCGTGCACTGAATTCCTCATTTCCACCTCTCCCAGGTTCTTTTGAGGCCTTCAGATAGGGTAAAGCGGGGTTGCCAGTTAAACCCCCCTTTGATTTTATCCGAGTTAATCGATTGCTGGTAGATTTCAAACAGGCTTGAGGGTTTATCCCTGTATGTCGGCTCGATGTTCTTACCGCTTGTGGTTATTATTTGCTTCACCAGTTCTTCCTGTCCGGTCACTTCCCCGGTGCCGACGTTGAATGCCTCTCCCTGGCTCTTTTCGATGTTCTCCACCAGCATGATATAGGCTTCACAGACGTCATCTACATAAATGTACTCTCTGAGCGATTTATCGTTCTTAAAGATTACCGGCGGTCTGTCGTTTTTTAGGTCCATCACCGTATTGGGGATTATTCTTTTATTTAAATCGTATTCCCCGTAGATGTTGCAGGCTCTGGACCTGACTACCGGCAGCTCATAAGTATAGAAGAAACCTCTCGCTATATAGTCCATACAGGTCTTTGAAGTCTCATAGATTCCCTTTGGTTCCAGGCTGGAGGTTTCGGTTTTATCCAGTCCCTCCCCGTAAGCTTTGTCAGTGCTTGCCGCTAAGACGGCTCTCACCCCGACATCTTTGCAGGCCCCCAGGATGCTGGCTGTCCCCAGGCAGTTAATTTCATAGGTACTGAAAGGGTCTTTCAAGGCTACTGCCACTATTGCCTGCGCTGCCAAGTGATAGACATCTTGAATATAGTATTTCGCCAGCACCTGACGCATCAAATCTTTATTGCCAACGTCTCCTTGTACCAGCGTTACCTTATTGGCTAGACCCAGTAAACTCAGAGTAGTCGTTGGTCTGTAATCATGGATTAGCCCGACTACTTCATGCCCTTTACTGAGCAGGTTTTTTGCCAGGTGTGCGCCTACAAACCCAGCTATACCGGTTATAAAAACCCTTTTGCCCATTTTACTTACCTTCCTGCAACTTGAATATTCGCGTCCATACTAATGCTGCCGAGATTAGCCAGACAATATTCCTGACGAGTGTGAGCGGGACTAACAGGAGTACTGATATATCCTTTGTTTCCCTCAGCAGTCTTACAGCCAGTGGTATATTACACAGTAAAATAGTGGAAGGAAGGAAGGTGGTGTAGGAATCTTTGGCTTTCTTATATCTTCTGTAGTGAATGACCCTATAGCCAGCGTGCCAGGCCTGTTTGGTCAGATATTTCCCGAGGGTTTCTGCGGTGAGATGGTACAGTCCCACACTGTTGCTATGCCAAATCCTGAACCCTCCCTGGTTCAGTTCGTGGCTGAGTACCCAGTCCTCCCCCGTGCCTCTAGGGAATTCAGTAACGAATCCTCCTATTTTCTGGAAGACGTCTTTCTTCAGGCCCAGGCCGGTGGTGGCGGCGACATCAACCCATCCCTCTCCCATAGCCCTGATCCTTTCCTCATACTCCAGACCCAGCAGATAGTTTAGCAGGTTAGTCTCCCTCTTACGGGGAACCAGCGGTAGAGAAGAGACGGCCGCGGCTTTGGTCTTTTTAAAAACTGCTACCATTTCTGAGATAGTGTTAGGTAATAATATAGCGTCAGCATCCATAAAGAACAATATGTCCCCTCGAGCTTTCTTGGCGCCTTCATTCCTCATGAACCCGGCACCCTTTCGCCCGGTCACCCCTAAATCCTTTTCCGAGATTTTAATCAGCTCTATATCCCGGTAGGTCTGCTGCTCGATACTATCAATACAGCCGCTTACCGGTTGTTCATAGTAGGGGAGTATTACAGATACCCTCATGTTGTGAGTCCCCTTAACCGCCTCAGTAGATTAGCCCCGGATATCAGGTTCCTTTTCATCTCCTGCCAGCTCTTCAGGCTCTGGACCAGTTTATAAAAGATATAAGAGGGGCGGAAGTAGAACTCTTTTATGAAGGTCTTCCGCCACCGCTCAGCATCGTCGTGGGAAAAAGTAGGCGTACTGACAACGGGATTGTAACCGCCGTCTTCTTTGAGCCACTTGGAGTAATCTCTGGTTATTAAATAACCACCCTCTTCGGCCCACTCCCAGGTACTTGTGTTGGGTGTCGGGATTAAAGGTAATACCTGCACGGAATCGAAGGGCAGGTTTTTTGCCCGTTCAATAGTTTGACGCACGCTTTCCTCGTTATCGGTCGGTAAGCCAACAATAAAACACCCGTGTATTAACAGGCCGGCTTTTTTGGCGTCCTCTAAGAATTGCAATTCCCTCTCCAGGCTCAACCTTTTCCGGATGCTGTCCTTACCTTGCTGGGTAAGCGATTCATTACCGGTATGGGCTAGCCTGCAACCCGCCTCTTTCATCAACCTCAAAGTAGGATAGTCAACATCACACCTCAGGTTGCAGGACCACGGTAGCTTGATTTTGTTGGCTATCATGGCTTTACTCAGCTCTTCCACATCTTTTTTGTTTATTACAAAGGTGGGGTCATCAAACAGGACCTCTTTTACGTCCGGCAGTTCTTTTTCGATAAATTTCAGCTCTTCTATAGTGAGCTCGGCCTTTCTACATCTGTAGGACGACTTGTAGAATTCGTTGCAAAAGTCGCAGTTATAGCTGCATCCCCAGGAGTGCTGAAGCATAATATATGGATTTCTTAGAGAGGTGTAAAAGTAATCTCTGACATCTAAATCCCTTTTAATTACCGGGGAGAGCAGGGGTATCTCATTGGGGTCAAGCGGCTTATCCTCTTCATTCTCTATTATTTCACCCTGGTCTTTGAATACTACCCCTTTTACTTCGCTCAAGCTTTTCCCCTGCAAAATCTCCACAGCTGCCTGGTAATATTCTTTCTTAATAACTCCGTCAACGTCTGAGCGCAGGTTTAGGGTCTCCTGAGGAGCCCAGGAAGCATGTCTCCCGACTAACATTACAGTTGCTTCCGGTATCTCCCTCTTGATTCTTTCTGCGGTGTCGATATCCTCATAGATGGAGGGAGTGGCAGTAGCTACGGTAACGAGTCTGGGAGACAAATCCCTGACAAGTCTGACGGTATCCTCTTTCGAATAGTTCTTGGCTACAGCATCTACGACTCTTGCCTTAAAGCCGCTCTTTTCTATGAAGGCTACGGCCATACACTCCATAAGAGGATAATAGAATGTACCGCCTATTGTTACGCAGGGTGAGCGGCTATAACGAGAGAACCTCGTTAAATATGGAGGGTTTAGGCAAACTGCGTCTATTTTTCCAGGCATTATAGCTTATTACCTCTTTGAATCACTTGCTAGCTCTCCCGTGCTTGAGTTAGCTGCGAAAGAAGTCATGGAAGACCTCGCAGACGTACTCGCGGTCATCGCCTGAAATTCCTGGATGAACTCCAATCCAAAAGGTGTCACGGAAGATTTTATTGGAGTTTCTTAAGTCACCAACAACTCGCATATTTATGTTTTTATAGCCCGGTTGTCTCTTGATATTCCCGGCAAACATCAGCCTTGTCTGAATCCCTTTTTCTTCTAAAAAGGTGGTAATACTCCTTCTATCAAATGGGGCACCATCACGAATTGTCAGCATAAAGCCAAACCAGGAGGGCTTAATATCTTGCGGCCACTCGGGCAGCATGAAGAATTCCTCATAATTATCTTTGATAAAGTTGTAGAAGTAATGAAAGTTTTCACGGCGCTTCGATATGAACTCCGGCAGTTTCCTGAACTGAGTGCGTCCAAAAGCACCCTGCATTTCCGTCATTTTGAGGTTAAAACCCAGCTCGGGGTAGGTATAACGGTAATCGTAGGGGACACCACCAATTTCAAAACTAAGACGGTCTACCTGTCTTTCCTTGATATCGGCGTCTGATGGCCTGCCCCAAGCCTTGAGCGAATTAATCTTCCTCCATAATGATTCCTCATCAGTAAGTATCATGCCTCCTTCTCCACCGGCAGTAATGTGATGTGAGGCATAGAAGGAGAAGGTGGAAAGAGTGCCAAACGACCCGACTTTTCTGCCATTGACCTCTGCCCCTAGAGCGTCGCAGGTATCTTCGATAACATACATATTATGCTTGGTGGCAACTTCCATAATCTTTGGCATGTCGGCCGGGATTCCCAGGGTGTGCGGGAAGATAATCGCTCTAGTGTCCTCCGAGACTGCCTCCGCCACAACCTCGGCGGTGATACTGTAGCTCCCCAGGTCTACATCAACCAGGACCGGTATACATCGGGCGTAATAGATTGGGTTAAACGTCGTGGGGAAAGTCATGGCCGGTGTGATAACTTCCGCCCCGGTAGGGAGTCCTAAAGATAGCACGGCTAAAAGGTTGGCGGATGAGCCGGAATTCACACTTACGCCGTAGGTCTTTCCAATATAGGTGGCTAAGTCCGTTTCGAACCGGGCTACTTCAGAGGCCTGCCCGAGCCATCCCTCTTCCAAGACTGCCCGGATGGCTTGGATTTCTTCCTTCCCAAAGAGGGGGGCGGCGTAGAATACTCGGTACTGTGGTTTGCTGAAGTCGGGATTCATGTCACTCCTGCTGATTTAAAAATCCTCTCTATTCCTGAGCCATTGTAGCGTTTTCTCAATCCCTTCCGTTAACGAGACGCTCGGTTCCCACTGAATCAGGCTCTTTGCCTTCTTTCCTGAGCCAACCTGCTGCTTGATGCCTCCAAAAGCCTGAGGGTAGTCAACAAACGAAATAGGGGAGTGGCTGCCGGTTAACTCGAGCAGCTTTTGGGCAAGCTCCAGGGTTGTAGTGGCCCTCCCGGTGGCAAGGTTTATTACCTCGCCTGCCGGCAAATCCTTGGCCAGGTAGAGCCCGCGGACAATGTCATCAATATAGACGTAGTCACGGGTGTCGCTACCTTTTTGATATACTGTCAGCGGCCTGTTCTCGATTGCTTGGAAGTAAAAAGTTGGAATTACTTTATTAAGCTGCTGTTTCGGGCCGTAAGGGTTAAAAAGGCGGACAATTTTTACATCTACGCCGTAGCACTTGAAATAACAATAGCAAATAACATCAGCCGCCGCTTTAGATGCGGCATATGGATTGGGCGGCCTCAGAGGGTGGTCTTCATTTATAGGTGTGGTCGAGTCGCCATATATTTCACAGCTGCTTGGATAGAGCAGGGGAATACCAAGTTCCTTGCAGACTTCCAGGGCATTCATGGTACCTTCTATATTTACTTTAACGGCACTACCTGGCTCCAGCACACTCTGGGCTGGCTTGGCATAAGCGGCCAGATGGTAAATCAGGCCGCAGCCTTCGGCTTCACGGCGTAATTGGTCGAGGTTCAAAACATCAAAACCATTTCGGCGGGAGAACCCCTTGACCGATATCCCGGCGTCTATAAGCCACCTCTTCAGGTTACTCCCTATAAACCCGGTATCTCCCGTTATGAGAACCGTCGTATTTTCCATCTTTACGAGCTTTTCCAGGGGGCTCACCTTTGCGAATACATCCTCTGATAGTATTCCGCGTATTCGCCACTCTTGATTGACCGCCACCAGGGTTCATTTTCCACATACCACTGGATAGTTTTCCTTAGTCCTTCCTCGAAGGGTATGGTGGGTTTCCAGCCCAATTCACGCTGAATCTTAGCGGTATCCAGGGCGTAACGGCGGTCATGCCCGGGGCGGTCGGTGACAAAGGTGATAAGGCTTTTTGGCCTATCCGTTACCTCCAGGAGTTTGTGCATAAGCTCAAGGTTGGTCTTCTCGTTGTCCGCGCCTACATTATAGGTCTCCCCCGGTTTACCCTTTTGGCTGATTAAATCTATGGCCCGGCAGCAGTCTTCAACGTAAATCCAGTCGCGCACATTTAGTCCATCGCCATAGATAGGAATGGGCTTGTCCTCCAGGGCGTTGCTGATGGCCAGGGGGATAAGCTTTTCGGGGAATTGATAGGGACCGTAGTTATTGGAGCAACGGGTGATGATTACCGGCAGTCCGTATGTCTGGTGATAGGCACGGCACAGGAGTTCGGCGGCTGCTTTGCTTGCCGCATAAGGGCTGTTGGGTAAGAGAGGGGACTGCTCGGTGAATTTACCTCCTGCTTGCAGAGAGCCGTAGACTTCGTCTGTGGATACCTGGATGAATCTTCCCCATTCGTGTTGCTTTACCCCCTCAAGGAGCACCTGGGTTCCCCTGACGTTGGTTTCCAGAAAGGGGAGGGGGTCCAAAATACTTCGGTCTACATGGGATTCAGCAGCGAAGTTCACGATGATGTCGAAGCGACTGCTGAGGACGTGGTCAATTTGCCCCTGGTCGGCAATATCACCCTTAATGAAGCGGTATCGGCTATCACTTTCGATATCCTTCAGGTTGGCTAGGTTTCCGGCATAGGTGAGCTTATCCAGGTTCGTTATCTCGCAATCGGGGTGACACCTCAGCATATAGTGGATAAAATTGCTCCCGATGAATCCTGCCCCGCCGGTTATGAGAAGTCTCACCTTCATACCCCCTATAATTCCACCTTGCCGTCGTCACCTATGAAAATCCTCACCGCGCCAAAGCCTTCTTCTCCCTTTCTAATTTCAACACCCCTGCCCATAATGCTATCACGGAGGTTCTGTACTCCATGAATATGGCAATTCTCCAGAATAACCGAATGCTCTAAAGATGAGTTCATTATTACTGTGTCACTCCCTATACTGGTAAAGGGACCTATAAAGGAATTCCTAACCTCACACCCCCCGGCGATACAGACCGGACCTCGAATAGTGCTGTTTTCTATCTTGGTGCCTTCTTCGATTTGTGCCCGGCCTACTATCTGGCTTTTAGAATCGACCTCCCCCCTTACATCTCGCCTGAGGTACTCATCCAGCACCACCCGGTTTGCCTCAAGCAGGTCGTCCTTTTTTCCGGTGTCCAGCCACCAGCCCTTGAGGATGTGGCTCCTGACGTTCTTTCCCATGTCAAGGAGTTTCTGGATGGCATCGGTTATTTCCAGTTCGCCTCGCCACGAGGGCTTAATCCGGGCTATTGCCTCGTGGATTTCAGGAGAAAAGAGGTAGACACCCACCAGGGCCAGGTTGGTCTTGGGCTCCTTCGGCTTCTCCACCAGGTGAACCAGCTCGCCATTTTCATTGACTTCGGCGTTACCGAAGAGACGGGGGTTCGGGACTTCCTTCAGCAGGACGAGGGCATCAGGGGTGTAGCGGTTAAATTCTGAGACAAAATCCTTTACCCCTCCTTGAATCAGGTTGTCACCAAGAAACATGAGGAACGGGGAGCTGCCCAGGAAATCACGCGCTGTCTTTACCGCATGGGCGAGTCCCATGGGTTCAGGCTGCAGGATATAGGTGATTCTGGTATCCCATTTTGAGCCATCACCCACGACCTCTTCTATCAAGCTGCCGGTCTCGGGGGAAATAATTATGCCTATCTCGGTGATGTCGGCTTCCCTGACCTGGTTCAACACATAGAGCAGGATTGGCTTGTTGGCGATGGGGAGAAGCTGCTTAGCTGTGGTGTTAGTTAGAGGCTTCAGCCTAGTGCCCCTGCCCCCGGCTAGTAGTAAAGCTTTCATTTCCTCAACCGGCTGCATTTCTTGCCTGCTGACTTGAAAAGAATTATACTGCCTACGAGCAGGCAAAGGCAAGCGAACTATGAAATCAGGGATATCTGTTGAGGGAAGAGGGTGGGGTATGAGCTGGCAGAATGTCTGGCGTCTAGCTAAATCGGATTACCCGAAGCTGGTGGGGATACTGGCGCTGGCATTCTACCTGGCTTTCATTCCCCATAGCAATTACCCTTATCCGGTGCATATAGATGAGTGGGTGCAGATGGCTTTCTCCAAGGCAATGCTACGGGCAGGGAGCGTAACCTTCCCTGACCCCTTTTTCGGACAGTCAATCATAGCTCTCAGGTTCAATATGGAGACTGGCTTCCAGCTATTCTGGGGTGTATTTCAGAATATTAGCGGTATCTCCTGGCTGACCATCTTCAAGTATTTCCCCGGCATTGTCTTTATGGTTACGGTGCTCTCGGTTTACCTCCTGGCCCGGAGGGAGGGATTTGGCTGGGAAGCCGCTCTCTTTACCTGCCTGGTAACGACCACTGTGGGAATTCTGGGTCCCGGTTTCCTCGTTCCGGTAGCTCTGGGGCTGCTTTTTATTCCGCTCTCTCTCTTTCTGGCCTTTAATTTCAGAACCGGGTGGTCTTATCTGGTGCTATTCGTGTTCGTTTGCTTCCTGCTCAGCACCCATGCAGCGACGGCGATGGGATTGGCCATCATCCTCGCTCCTTATATCCTGTTCAATCTGCGAGGTAACTTCAAGCATAGCCTGGGCCTGACACTAGCCCTGGCTATCCCCTTCGTGGCTCCCTTCGTCCTGATGTACGGTTCGCTAATGTCCACGGCGGAGTCGCTGCTCAGCCCGGTGGCTTTTCCAACACATGTCGATATACCACGGCTTATGCAGACCTACGGTTATCCCGGCATTTTCTTCTGTCTCCTGGGCACCTTCCTGCTGGTGATGAGGGGCGGGAAGAAAAACTACGGTCTGGTATTTGGCTTGCTGGCTTTATTAGCGATGCTGGTGGTCTATTTTACATTCAGCTACGGGATGACAATAATGTATGTGCGCGGGCTGATATTCGCCATGCTGATGATGGGCATAGTCGCTGGGGCCGGCTTGATGTACGTAAGGAAGCTCAGGTTGCCGGAAAAGATTGGCTCTCGACTGAAGATACCTCTCATCATGCAGCCTGTGGGGGTAATCCTGTGCCTGGCTCTCATTGCCGTAACCCTGGCTATGGGCATCCCTGACCGTCAGCAAGCGTCTTACTATCACATGATTGATAGTGAAGATTACGAAGCATTTGTCTGGATAAGAGACAACATTGGTGAGAACTATGATAAGGCTATACTTGACCCCTGGGAGGCTACTGCCTTTATCGCCATCACCCAGAAGACAGTCTATGCCAGGATACACTCTCTCCCCACGTACCTTGACCATGAGGCCTATCAGTTTCTGCAGGGCGGATGTACCGAGACCTCCTACTTGAGAGAGAGGGGAATATCCATCGTTTATAGCCGATGGAGCTGTAACAACCCCGACCTGGTGGAAGTGAGGAAGAATGTCTACCTGCTGGAAGAGGCAGCCAGCGAGTAGGCAGGGCGTACTTTACATAATAACTATGGGGAAATAATAGGGGTAAAGTGCTGCTTGGCGGAGCAGTGCTGATTCCTTGAGCGGTCGGGGGGATACCGGTTATGGTTCGTCTTACGAAAAAGCGTCCGCAGAAATTTCGCTCCCTCTGGTCCAACCGCCGTAACTTTTCAACCTTTTAAGTAACCCCGGTCTGACCGCTGTTTAATGAGTAGGGGAAGTTATCCCTGGCACCAGCCTCAACTGCTTGTTTTCCTGACATAACATATATAGTGCGACGCAAATAAGGCATATAATACGGTTTACATAATCGTAGAAGCGATTAATAATGCCATGGCTAGTTCTTTCTCATACATTGTCTTTACTAAGGAACATGTGCTCCTCTATCCCGGCAGTAGATTCTATAACCGCATATAAACTATCATAAAGGTCCTTTATGAAGGCTTCATTGATTATAGACTTATCATTTATCGCTGTATGGAATTTATTTAATTTGATAATAGCATTCACAGTTTGCTTTTTTATATCGCCACCTAGGAATTCGCTGTCGGCAGAAATACCAATACTTTCTGCCCATAGGGATTGTAAAGTCTTGTTCTTTCTACTAGTTGGTTCAGATGAAAGAAGTAACATATTTAATCCCTCTGCCCAATTACGTATCCTATTTATAGCTTGATTTCGTCTGTTCTCCCTAAAAGCCATAAACGCTGTAATTACAAGCACTATTGTTATAGCCGCACTAAGAATCACCGCCCAATCACTAAGAAATTCGAAAAACCAACCAGCAAAAGAATTTCTCTCTTTAAAAAGTTGTACCAATACGGCGAGAATGATAATTAAGCCAACTACTTTTGGAATTACCCACCAATACTTGCCAAAGATTCTTTTCATACAATCATTATAACACAATTGTATCTCATATATTATGTTAACTTATGACCTGCCCTTATCAGGGGGTATCCCCCGGCAAACCGGGCCGGTGAAAAACGGGGTGTTTAAGAGGGGCGGAAGCCCCGCTTTTTTAAAATTCCCCCCTCCCTTAACCAAGGGAGGGGGACCAAGGGGGAGGGTCACCACCTGAAAAGAATGACAGAAAACATAGAGGTCACCCAGCCCCCTGCGCCCTTTAAAGGTATAAAACCATTCAAAAGAATTTTTAGGGGCCTAAATTTTGATTTCAGAGCGTCATTTTTTAGAGGGGGCTGATTGGCACCGCTGACGGGTGATTTTTCGAAAATTTCGGGAGGAATTGACAAAGGCGGTGGACTAAGGCTACACTCTCAACAAGAAACTGGCCTTTACCTGGTTCCCCCAAACGGTGAAACTTATTTCGGTAAGGAGGTAAACTGCGGTTATGGAGAAATATGACGTGATTGTAGCGGGGGGTGGTCACAACGGTTTGATTGTGGCTGCTTACCTGGCCAAGGCGGGACTCAAGGTATGTGTGGTTGAGAGGCAGGACAAGGTGGGGGGTGGTTGTGTCACCAGAGAGGTTACTGTGCCCGGGTTCAAACATGATATATGCTCCGTGGTACACGGTTCAATCCAGGCTAACCCGCTTATTACCGCTGACGAGCTGGGGCTTATGTCCCGGTACGGACTCGAGTATTTTATCCCTGATATACAGATGGCCTTTGTCCTTCCTGATGACAGAACACTGTTCTTTTATCGGGATATAGACAAGACCTGTGAGTCCATCCGGCAGTTATCCCGGCATGATGCCGAGGCATACCCCAGGTTCTGTGAATATTCAAGACAGGTAATCAGGGCGGGGCAGGTGGCCTATTTCTCAGCGCCTCCGCCCTTCGGCAGGATGGTATCCTTCCTGGACTCCAGTGAAATGGGTCAGGAGTTCTACCGACTTATTATGTCAAGTGGCATAGATATAGCTGAAGAGTGGTTCGAAAATGAGCCGATGTTAACCGCACTGACGCGGTGGGTCTGTGAGAGCTTATACGCACCGCGGGATAAAGGGAGCGGAAACTATATAAACAGTTTCCCCTTCTTCCATGCCCGGGGGATGGGGATACCCATAGGTGGCGCTGGAAAGCTGAGCGAGGCACTGGAGGCCTGTATCAAGGACAACGGCGGCACGGTGAAGGTCTCGGCTACGGTAAAAGCTGTCAGGGTAGAAGCCGGCGAGGCAAAGGGGGTCGTTCTGGATTCCGGTGAGGAGATTATGGCTGACAAGGCGATAGTTTCCAACCTTCATATCAAGCAGCTGTTCCTCGACATGATAAAACCGGAGGACTTACCGGACGGCCTGCCGGAAAAGGTGCGACGCATAAAACAGGGTAACATTGCCGCCATGCTTCAAGTCCTGGCCCTCAACGAGGCACCGAAGTATAAGGCTGGCGGGGATACCGACCGCGCCTCCAATCTGATTATCTTGCCGTCCCTGGAAGAGCTGATGAGAGAGCTTGACGCTTGTTACTACGGCATTCCCGGTTCCCTGTCACCGTCAGTTTTCTGCAATTCGCTATATGATTCCACACGCGCTCCTGAAGGGAAGCACACCCTTTACATCTACCACCTGCAGCCCTATGACCTGAAGGACGGAGGAGCGGACAGGTGGGATGAAATAAAAGAGGAAGTCGCCGACCGTATTTTAGATACGGTCCGGGGGCACATGATAAACCTGAGTCCTGACAACATCCTGGGGCGGTGGGTATCCAGCCCGCTTGACTACTACCGCTACAATTCCGCCTGGATAAAGGGTGACTATAACCATTTCCCTCTGTCGGTAACTCAGAGCTATGGCAACAGACCGCTACCCGGGTGGGGTAACTTCAAAACACCAATCAGTAAACTCTATATATGCGGACCGAGCGCACACCCCAGTGGCGGGGTGTGGGGTGCTGGCAGGGCGACGGCGCAGGTGGTGATGGAGGACCTCGACATTGACTTCAGGAAGGTCATAGCAAAGTCATGAAGAAGCGAGTCATCTCACTGGTGGATAGTAACGGCGAGGTAGCGGCTGCCTTTTACTCGGTCAGGCGCGAGGGCGACAAGCTAATTCTGGACACAAAGGCGCTGGACGTAATGCGCATGGATATGGTTGTTACCCCGGCTGAAGTCTGGAAAATCTTGAAACTGGTGTTGTCCTGGCCGGTAATTTCCTATCTTTTTCTTCTGCCCTATTTCGCCCTGAAGCAGCTCGTATCTCAAAAACCCCGTGAATCCTGACCCCGCCCTGGTGCTGGTGAACGTAATTCCGGGGGTTGTTAGAGGGACTGTTCTGCTGCGGTCACGACATTACCGATGAGTTCCCGCAGGTTGTCCAGTCCCCACTTTCTAGCTGCCGAAACAAGTACCGTATTCCGGTCCACGGTGCCCAGGCGAGCCGAAAGGTAGCGCATGGCCGCACTTTCGTCCCAGTCCATGCCACTGTTCAGCAACAGGTCAATCTTGTTCAGGGCCGTGATTCTGGGCTTAGCGACAAGGTTAAGGTCGGTGAGGATGTCCTCTACTGTCTGGCATTGCTCGGCGGCATGGGAAGAGGTCAGGTCAACCACATGAACGAGCAGATTTGCCTCATCCAGCTCCTCGAGGGTCGCCCTGAAGGCGGCTACAAGCGTAGGTGGCAGCTTCCTGATAAAACCGACCGTGTCAGTCAACAGGACTGTCCTTTTGTCAGGCAGGGTCAGGCGCCTTGTGGTCGGGTCCAGTGTGGCAAAGAGTTTATCCTCAACAAAGACATCAGCCCGGCCGAGAGCGTTTAAGAGCGTGCTTTTACCGGTGTTGGTGTAGCCCACCAGGGCTACTACCGGGATGCCACTCTTCTGGCGTTGGCGGCGGTGTAGCGCCCGGTGTTTTCTCACCGCCTCGATTTGCTGTTTCAACCGGTGTATTCGCCGGCGTACCAGGCGCCGGTCAGTCTCAATCTGTGACTCACCGGGACCTCTGGTGCCGATGCCACCGCCCAGCCTTTCCAGGTGGCTCCATTGCCCGGCAAGCCGTGGTAGCAGGTACTGGTCCTGGGCTAGCTGTACCTGCAATTGGCCTTCATGGGTTCGGGCACGCCTGGCGAAAATATCCAGAATCAGGGCGGTGCGGTCAATCACCTTTGCCTGCAATAGCTCTTCGAGGTTTCGCTGCTGTAGTGGTGTCAGTTCGTCATCGAAAATCACTACGTCGCATTTCAGCCTGTCTTTCAGTGACAGGAGGTCATTAAGCTTACCTTTGCCTAGATAATGTGTCTTCGAGGGTACAGGCAACTGCTGGACAAGCCTCTCGACTACACTGGCTCCAGCCGTGTCAGCCAACAGAGTCAGCTCTTCCAGGGAGGCCTCCACTGACCACCGACTGGTACTCCCTTTGCTCCCTACGGCTACCAAAAGAGCCCGCTCCGGTGAGGGTTGGGTAATAGTCAGTCCTTTGGTAGTGCTGGCGGCTCGGTGTGTTATGTCAACCTCCTTCCCTGCCGGCCGGTCGGTCTAGTTTTAGTACTGCTTTTAGCGCTACGCCACTCGGCCAGTCTTGATAAGCCTTTCACCAGTCGAGCATCCGGGATGGTCAGTGACAACCTTACGTAGCCTTCGCCGCTTTTGCCATAGCCTGTTCCAGGGGTGACCACTACACCGACCTTCTCCAGTAAATCAGTGGCAAACTCCGTTGAGGAGTAGCCCTCGGGGACCTTAGCCCAAACATACAGCCCCGCCTTTGGCGGTCTGGCTTCAAGCCCTATACGGTTTATCATCTCGACGATCAAATCACGGCGTCGCTGGTAAACATCGTTGTGTTCCTGGATGCAATCCTGGGGACCGGTCAGAGCCTCGATAGCGGCATATTGAATGGCCTGCGGTATCCCTGAGTCCAGGTTTGACTTAACCCTCTTCAGGGCGTCTATCATTTCAGCATTGCCTACCGCCATGCCTATCCGCCACCCCGTCATATTGTAGGTCTTGGACAGCGAGTGAAACTCAACGCCTACTTCCTTAGCTCCGTCCGCCTGCATGAAGCTGACCGGGTGATAACCGTCAAAGGCAACCTCGGAATACGGTCCGTCATGGCCCACTGCCAGGTCATGCTTACGTGCAAATTTGACCACCCGGCTGAAGAAACCGAGGTCAGCCACGGCCCCCGTTGGGTTATTGGGGTAATTTATCCACAAAAATTTCGCCCTTTTTAGAATGCCGGCCGGTATAGCCTCCAAGTCCGGGAGGAAATTGTTTGCCTCGGTAAGAGGCATATAGTAAGGTGTGCCACCGACCAGCATGGTGCTCATTGAGTAAACGGGGTAGCCCGGGTCAGGTACTAGGGCAATATCGTCACGCTCAATAAAGCAGAGGGCTATGTGGGCAACCCCTTCCTTTGACCCGATAAGCGGTACTACCTCTGAACCGGGGTCGAGAGATACGCCGAAGCGTTTCTCGTACCATCCAGCTATGGCCTGGCGCAACTCTGGCAACCCCTCGGTCTCTGGATAGCGGTGGTTAGCCGGGTCTTGTGCCGCCTGGCACAGCCGTTCGATTACGTGGGCTGGCGTGGCAATATCAGGGTCACCAATGGCAAAGCTAACTACATCCTCACCCTTGGCCCTTTTCTCAGCAATCTTCTTGTTTATTTCCACAAAAAGGTAAGGAGGCAGATGTTCAACCCGTTTTGATATTCTCATATGGACACCCTCATTCTGGCCAGTCTCCGGTAAATACTACTTCAGTCGGACCGCTGAGAAAAACCTCTCCTGTCCCCTTCCACTCCACCTCCAGCGTGCCACCGGGAAGTTTTACCTCGGTCTTATCATCAATGTAACCGTGGAGCCGGGCAGCAACGGCTACGGCACAGGCACCACTGCCGCAGGCCAATGTCTCCCCTACCCCACGCTCCCATACCCTAGCTTCTATGTGACTTCGAGCCAGCATATTGGCTACCTCAAAGTTTACCCGGTTCGGGAATATTCCATGCCGTTCCACCCTCGGCCCCAGCTGAGACAACGGGAAATCAGATACGGGATACGGGCAGAAATAGACAGCATGCGGATTACCTATTGAAACAATGTTGAGCGTTAGCTCTTCACCGTCTAAAACAATATGATAGTCCATTATGGGTTTTATGTCAAGTAGATTGTCTCCCTCCTGTCCTATCAGTACCGGAATGTTTTCGGCTTTAAACTCTGGTTCACCCATACCAACCTGAATCTTGGTTATCCCGCTCCTGTCATAGCGGAGCCTGATTCTCCTTATACCGGCTATTGTCTCTACCGATATTTCCCTGACCTCGGGGCTGGTTAACCCTTTGTCAACAACGTACTTAGCCAGGCATCTCATTCCATTGCCGCAGGCCTCAGCCTCGGAGCCATCGGGGTTGAAGATGCGCATCTGGAAGTCGGCAGCGGTTGAAGGTAAAACC